>NZ_JAILZZ010000113.1:0-2602 GCF_023512215.1 Kyrpidia sp.
CGTCATAATCTCTGGGAGTTCATCAGCGCCAGCCGGCGCAGCGGCGTTCAACTCCTTATCGAGAACAGCATGCGGGCCGCCACCGGTGAAGTGATCAAACGCCCGATGGGTTCACCCAAACCCTCCCCCCAGTTCGACGCCATCGGCTTCACCCCGGCCCAGGTCACCCGGGCGGCCTCTGCGGGGGTCATCGACCTGTCGGTGGCCATCGGCCCCCGCGCCCGGCGTCCGCTTCACCTCGCCATCCCTATCTTGATCGGCGGGATGGGCTACGGCGTCGGCATTACCCGGCAGACCTGGAGCGCCCTGCTCGGCGGGGCCACGGCGATGGGGACGGTGGTCAACACCGGGGAAGGGGTCATGTACCTGGAGGACGTCGCTGCGGCCGGCGGGCGATTTATTCTTCAATGGAGCCGGGCCCACTGGGCCAAAGACCCGGAGTTGGTCCGGGCCTGTTCGGCGGTGGAGATTCACTTTGGTCAAGGGGCCTCCACCGGGCTTGGGATTCACATTCCGCCGGAAGAGTTAAAAGAAGCCCGTTCTGCCATGAAGTTGGGACCCCGGGAATGGGCGCGCATCGGCGAGCAATTTCCGGGGGTGCAAGGAGTGCGGGATCTTTCGCGCATGGTTGCGTTCCTGCGGGAATTGTCCGGCGGGGTGCCCATCGGGGCCAAAATCGCTCCGGGCGACGACATCGAAGTCTGCCTGGAGGCGCTGCTGGAGTGCGACGTGGATTTTATCACCATCGACGGTGCCCAGGCCGGTACCAAAGGCAGCGAGCCCATCGCCGAGGATGATTTTGGCCTGCCCACCTTTTTCGCCTTGAGCCGAGCCCGGCGATATTTTGACGCGCATCGGGTCAAGGACGTCAGCCTCATTATATCCGGCGGACTCGTCACCCCGGGACATTTTTTAAAAGCGATCGCCCTTGGCGCCACGGCCGTCGCCATCGGATCCCCCGCCCTTTACGCGGCCAGCCATGGCCAACTCCAGAAAGCCCTGCCTTTCGAACCTCCCACCGAACTGGTGCTCATGGTGGGAAAACGCACAGACCGGTTCGATCCCCTGGAGGGGGCCCGTTCTCTCGCGCTGTTCCTCAAATCCTGTGCCGATGAGATGGCCATGGGCATTCGGGCCATGGGGAAAATGTCCATCCGGGAAGTCAGCGCCTCGGACCTGTTTGCCCTGGATCCGGAAGTGGCCCGAACGGCGGGCATCCGCTACGCCGGGGAGGCCCGCTGGGATCTGTACCGGAAAGATCGAACCCGGAGGCGCGAACATGTATGGTCGCCGAAAGGCCCAGGCTGGAGGGAGCGATCGTGATTCGAAAGAAGGGAATTCGGCAGGATCGTGCTGGCACCCGCTCCTCGGCAGCCCCTCGCCCGGCCTCGCCGCCCCTCATCACCCGGGATCAGATCGCCAACATACGCCGCCACCTCCCCCTCACCCCGGAGGAGACGATCTATGCCCTGGCTCTGGCCACCGAGATGTTAGAGCGCTTGATTAGGCGGTTGGACCGGCCGCTGAATCGGGCGCCCCACGATGAGACGCGGCTCGGTTGGCACCGCATGAAACAGCGGCTCGAGGCACACGTGCGGCGGTTGCGTCGGCAGATGCGCCGGATGGGCGAGCCCGAGGTCCAGGTGCGACCCACTCGACCGGAAATCTCTGATGTGACCTGGGCCCACCTGTTCGCCTTGTACGAGCGGATCATCGACGGCACGAAAGATATCCGCCTGCGGTCCGTTTTGCTCGAGATCTGGGGTGAAACCGCCATTGAGCACGGGTGGCTGGCCTCCTGGGTGGTGGATGTGGGAGACATCGACCCGGAGCTTGTCCGCTGACTGTGGACTTGGCATCACTGGCCGTTAAAAACGATGATCACGTCAGTGGGCCGCCCGGGTTCGGCGGATTGAAACACCACCCGGGCATAGCGGAGAAAAAGTCTGGGAACTAAGGCCACCGCCCCTTGAGGAATGACATTCTCCAACAGGCCATCCGCAATCAGCGTCCCTTGATCGGGACTCACCTGGACGCCCACAGTGGCGGGGGCCGTACCCGCATTTATCACCACAAAGGTGTAGATATTGAGGCCTGCCAGCTCAATGAAACGAGATCCCGTGAGTTGATCGGAAGTTGTGTACGTTTCAACCGACTGGCGGAACATGTAAATCCCCTCGTTTATCGATAATCAGACTTCCATTTATGCTATGTCCCCTTCCACCCCCGTGACCCTTACATTTCACCGGTTTATTTCTTCCCAGACCATGTGCACATTTTGCGGTCTGGCGGTGTTCGTCCACACCTTTATGAAAATGCTTCCGTATCCTGTCTCCCAGCGATGGCTCCCCACCATCGACTTTCAGGGAAAGGATCGATTGTTTTGCCAAACTTCGCTGTTTTTAACCCAAATCCCGACGACCTGCGGGCACTGATTTTCGGGCGAGATACCACCAATACCAGCCGGATCCTCGCGACTGACCCCTCGGGCAACCTCACCACCGTGGCCTTGAACGGCACCATCACCAGCGTCTTGGGGACCACGGTCACCGCCGGTACCCTGACCAATTTGCTGAACGGCACCATCTCCAGCGTCCTCGGT
>NZ_JAILZZ010000053.1:0-19711 GCF_023512215.1 Kyrpidia sp.
CTTCGCATTTGTAACTATTTCCCATATCCATTCCCAATTTTCTTCGACCACCCCCTTGACATTTCACCACTGGGCTTCACGGCCTCTGTGGGAACCATATGCACGGTTCGGACGAACTAGAAGACCCTGTCCGCCACCCGGGCCCTACGACCCAGGTGACCGGCTTTTGAATGTCACTTGAACCGACGATCCGGCCGGGACAAGCCCGCCGGCGGGCACGCTCTGGGAGATCGCCCAGCCATCCCCGGTGGGACTCAGTTTCAGACCCACCGCTGCGCACAGATCTGCGGCGTCCCGCATCGTGAGCCCGGCAAAATCCGGAACAGCCACCTTCCCGTCATCCCTGGCCGGAGTCTGTAACACCACCCCCGCCCCCTTGGCCACCTGAACGCCTGGAGCCGGCCACTGGTGCGCCACAGGACCCGGCTTGCCGGTCAGCCACGCTTTCAGGCCAGCAGCCCGGAGAATTTGCTGGGCTTGCCCGCTGTCCTTCCCCTGCACCGAAGGCACGGTCACGAGATTCTGCGGTGCGGGCGGGGCCGGGTTCGGCGCGCCTTTGGGAGGATTCGCCGCCAGATCCCTGGGATCCGGGGCCACCCCGAGATAAGGCAACACCTGTTCCAGGATCCTTTTTGCCACCGGCGAAGCCACGGTATTTCCGAACTGGAGGGCCACCTTTGGCGCTTCGGCCGTGACGTAGATCAGGACCCGGGGATCATTTGCCGGGGCGAAACCGATAAAAGACGTCCGGTAGCGATCCGGGTAGTATCCCGTATGATTCGGCAAAGGAATCTGGGCGGTGCCCGTCTTCCCGGCTACATGATACCCCGGGATATACGCCGCTTTTGATGTATCTTTGCTCACGACATCCTCCATAATCTGCCGAACCGTGTTCAACACATCCGGGGGAGCCACCCCGTCTCGAATCACCTCGGTCCCTTGGTTCCGCAAGACTGCTCCAGTCTTGGGATCAACCACCTCTTTTAACACATGGGGGCGAACCAGCTTTCCCCCGTCGGCGATTGCCATCACCTCTTCCACTTGCTGGATCGGCGTCACCGCAATGCCTTGCCCAAAAGCGGTTGTCGCCAAATCGATGGGCCGAATGGTCGCGGGATCGAACAACTGGGCCCCGCTTTCACCGGGGAGATCGATCCCGGTCTTGGAATTAAAACCGAATCGATCGATATACTCGTACAGTTTTTCGGCCCCGACCCGTTGCCCCAGGATGACGAATCCCACATTGCTGGAGACGATGACCGCCTGCCGGAAGCTGATGGTTCCAAACCCCGTCCAATTCCAGTCGTGGATCGGCACCCCTTGAACCACGATCTTTCCGGATTGAAAGGTGTCGTTGAGATTCACCTTATGCTCCGCCAGGGCGGCCGTCAAGGTGACCAGCTTAAAAGTTGAACCCGGCTCAAAAGGGTCGGAGATGGCGATGTTCCGGTCCAACACCGATGAACTGGATTTCCAGTACTGATTCGGGTCGAAAGTCGGGCGGTTTGCCATGGCCAGGATTTCCCCGGTTCGGGGGTCGGCCACGATGACGGAGGCCGTTTGCGGATGTGCATCGGCCATGAGCCGGTCGAGTTCCCGTTCGACGATGGCCTGAATGGCGCTGTCGATGGTGAGCACCACATTTTTCCCGTCCACCGGCGGGTCAATCTGCTCCTTCCCGAAGGGGAGCGGATACCCGTTCCGGTCTTTCAAGTACCGGGCGTGACCGGGCTGCCCTTTGAGAATGTTATTGTACTCCAGTTCTACCCCGGCCTGGCCCTCCCCGGTCTCCACGTTCGTGAACCCCAGAACATGGGCCGCCAAACTTCCGCCAGGGTAAACGCGCTTTGTGGTGTCCGTCAAAAATACCCCCGGCAACTTAAGACTGCGAATTTTCTGAGCTAAGTCTTCATCCAGGCGCATTCCCCCGGGGCGCAGTTCGGTCCATTCCCCGGCGGCAGACACCACCTGGTCGATCTGGGCGGGGGTCATGTGCACCAGGGGAGCCAGTTTCGCGACGGCAGCTTCACCGACCACGGGAATGTCCGGAAACTGTCCCGCTTTCGTGTGGAGGACCACGTTGTACGCAGGCACCGTCTCCGCCAGCACCCGGCCGTTGCGGTCTAGGATCTCCCCTCGATTGGCGGGGAGATCCTCATTGGCCACCCACACGTTTTCCGCCTGGGCGGCCCAAGCCGGGGTATCCACCACCTGGATCCAGCCCAGCCGCAATGTGACGGCCGCAAGGGTCGCCACCAATCCCCCGAGCAGCCACACATGCCTTCGGCGTCCGCGTCTCATCGGCTCGCCCCACCTCCCGAGGCCGAGAGCACCCGCCACTGATCCGGGGAAACAGGCACCAGCCCCATCTTTTTCGCCACATCCACCACCCGAGACGGCGCGGAGAGCCGGCTGACCTCGCCCTGCAACACGTTATTCTGCTGTTCGAGATCAGCCACCTGGCCCTGAACCTCCTGGACATGATAGTTGCGGGCTGTGATCGCCGCGTCCCGGGAAATCACCCAGCTTACCACCGCGACGGCCAACAGCACCACGGCGACCAGCGAAACACGGTCGCGCACCACCTCCGGCGATAGGCGGGGAAGCCGCCTTTCTCCACGGCGGGGTTTGACACTCGGTTTTGTCACGACCTGTTTCAATGGTTTCACAGCCGCCATCCCATACACTCCCTTATTCCTGCGCAAGGCGCTCGGCCCCGCGAAGTTTGGCTGAACGGGCCCGGGGATTGCGCGCAAGTTCCTCGGGACCGGGAACGATCGGCCGGCGGCCGATCAGCCGGACCCGCGGCCTACGTCCACAGGTGCACACCGGCGCTTGCGGGGGGCAAATGCAGGACCTGGCCTCCTCAGCGAGAATCCGCTTGACGATACGATCCTCCAGGGAATGGAAGGCAATCACCGCCAACCGCCCGCCCGGGCGAAGGACATCCAGGGCCCCCTTCACCCCCTCCTCCAGCGCTCCCAACTCATCATTCACCGCAATACGCAAGGCTTGAAAGGTCCTTCGCGCGGGATGAGGTCCATGCCGTCGGGAGGCAGCCGGAATGGCCTCCTTGACCAGTTCCGCCAACTCCCCGGTGGTTTCGATGGCCTGGCGTTGTCTCCGCCTCACAATGGCTTTGGCGATGCGGCCCGCCCATCGTTCTTCCCCATAATCCCGGACCACCCGGGCAAGCTCCGCCTCTGGCCAACTGTTGACGATGTCCCGGGCGGTCAGCGTTCCGGAAAGATCCATTCGCATGTCGAGGGGGGCGTCCAAGCGATAGCTAAATCCTCGCTCCGCCTCGTCCACCTGAGGGGAGGACAGCCCCACGTCGAGAAGGATCCCGTCCACGCCCTCGATCACACCGAGACTCCAAAGAATCTCCTTGATGCGACGAAAATTCCCCTTGACGGTCGTCACCCGTCCTCCATAACGGGTCAGACGCTCCTTCGAGGCGGTCAAGGCTTCATCGTCCTGGTCGATACCGATCAGCCGGCCGTCCGGTGCCGAAGCCTCAAGGATCGCCTGGGCGTGCCCTCCCCCTCCCACGGTGCCGTCCACGTACAATCCGCCCGGGCGAGGCTGGAGTATCGCGAGGACCTCGTGAAGCAAAACCGGTTCGTGGCGGAACGCCAACGCACTCCCCCCGATCTTAAAATCCCAGCTCTGCCAGGCTTTCCGCTATGCCGGCAAAAGATTCCTGGGCCTTGTCAAAATACGCATCCCACGCCTCCTTGGCCCACACTTCCACCCGGCTAGAAACCCCGATAATCACGCAATCCTTCTCCAGGGACGCATACTCGCGAAGGGACCCGGGAATCAGAATCCGCCCCTGTCGATCAAATTCGCACTCCGTCGCCCCAGAAAAGAAAAATCGCATGAACGCCCGGGCCTCTGGTCGGGCCACAGGTAGGGTCTTCAACTTTGCTTCGACGCTCTCCCATTCTTTTCGCGGGTAAGCGAAAAGGCAGCGGTCCAACCCCCGGGTCAGAATAAAACCCGGACCGAGGCCTTCCCGAAATTTGGCGGGCATGGTGAGCCGACCTTTGTCGTCCACGGTATGACTGAACTCCCCGATGAACAAGGTCGCTCACCACCCTTCCCCCTAACTCCCCACTTACCCCCACTTTCCACCACACTCTTCATATTCTCCTCGGCAGCAAAAAAATCCTGCCCGAATCGGCAGGATTCCACGTAGTCCTTTTTTTTCCTCGTCATGATTCCCTTTCATCTCCGGTGCCGGCGGGCTTCGTCACCCACCAGACGACCTGACCTTCGGCGGTTTCCTCATCCCGGCTCCCCGTGGCCCGTTCTCCATCACCGCGGGTCTGTTCGAACTTGGATTCTTTCGAAAGCCCGCGCTTCTCCACACCCCGGGCCCCGGGATTCAGTCGGCTCCCTTGACGTCCATCCGCCTTCGGCCGCCCGGACTGCAATTCGGACTCCCGGGATGAGTGCCCTTTTTCGCCCCGGGAATGCTGCGACCCACCAAGGCCCCGGGTCTTACCGCCGTGTTCCATCCCTTCCAACCACTCCGCCGCCGTTCGGGCCCAGCGAGCCACCGCCTTTCGCCCTTGGGGGCTCGCCAACAGCACCGCCCCGGCAACTGCCAACCATATCCAAGACGGATTTCGCGCCTGCCGCCACATATGCTCCCGGCCCCCCTCCATCTGCTGAGGCTAGGATGCCCAAGGCGGTCGGCGCTCATTCTGGGATCGCTCTGTTAAACCGGGTAGACCGCATGTTTGCGCCGAGCAAAGGTCAACTCCTTCGTTTCATAAGCCGCGAATCTCTTGATGAGTTCCTCCCGCAGTCGATCCGGCTCCACGATCTCATCCACCACGAGCTCCCCCGCCAAGCGGTAGATGTCGATATCCCGGCGGTACTCTTCCCGCTTCTCCTCGATAAAACCGGGTCTTTCTGCCTCGGGCAGAGACTGGATCTTGTTACTGTACACGGCGTTCACCGCCGCCTCGGGTCCCATCACTGCGATTTGCGCCCCGGGGAGAGCAATGCAGGCATCGGGTTCAAAGGCCGGACCCGCCATGGCATAAAGCCCGGCTCCGTAGGCTTTGCGGACGATCACCGAAATCTTTGGCACCGTGGCCTCGGAAACGGCGGCGATCATTTTGGCGCCGTGCCGAATAATCCCTTGGCGTTCAACTTTCGTCCCAATCATGAAACCCGGCACGTCCGCCAAGAACAGGAGGGGAATGGAAAAGGCGTCGCAAAGCATGACAAACCGGGCCGCTTTGTCCGCGGAGTCCACAAACAGAACCCCGCCCTTGACCCGGGGTTGATTGGCGACGATCCCCACCGGCCGTCCGTCGATCCGGGCGAGCCCCGTGATCAACTCCTGGGCGAAGAGGCGCTTGATTTCAAAGAATGATCCTTCGTCCACCAGGCGATCGATGACATCGTACATGTTAAAAGGCACATTTTGATTCTCGGGGATAATCGCCGAAAGAGGGCGCTCGCTGGCTTTAGGGGGCCGGCGTTCAGCCCGGGACGGCTTCTCCTGCCAGTTGTTCGGCATGAATCTCAAGTACTCCCGGGCTGCGGCGATCGCCTCTTGTTCATCCTTGGCCAACACATCCCCACAGCCGCTCACCGAGCAGTGCATCCGGGCGCCGCCCATCTCCTCCAAAGTTACCTTCTCCCCGATCACCATCTCCGCCATCCGGGGGGAGCCAAGATACATGCTGGCGTTTCCCTCCACCATAATCACCAGGTCGCAGAAAGCTGGAATATAGGCGCCTCCAGCCGCGGAAGGGCCAAACAACAAACAGATCTGGGGGATCACCCCGGAAAGGCGCACTTGATGGTAAAAAATCCGCCCGGCCCCCCGGCGGCCCGGGAACATCTCCACCTGATCGGTGATCCGGGCGCCCGCCGAATCCACGAGATACAACAGGGGGACGCGCATTTTCTCGGCGAGTTCCTGGATCCGCAGGATCTTTTCCACCGTCCGGGCTCCCCAGGACCCGGCCTTCACCGTGGAATCATTGGCCATAAAGCAGACTGTGCGCCCGTGGATGCGGCCGACTCCCGTCACCACCCCGTCCGCCGGCAACCCCTCCGCCTGGCAATTGGCAAACAACCCCTCTTCAAAAGAAATATCATCGTCCAACAGCAGACGCAATCGGTCACGCACGAACAATTTCCCGTCCCGGCGAAGTTTCTCATGATACTTTTCCTCGCCGCCCCCCAGGATCTTGTTTCGAATGTCTTCGTACCCACTCATGAATCGGACGTCCCCCTTTACCGTGAACATTGGTGCAAATCGGCGTGATCGTTACTGCACGAAGCGCCCCGCCGGGCCCGGAGGTTATGGGCGGGCAAGGTCCGGCCCAAGGCACCTTCGATAAATTCCGCCGCTCCCAGAGCCGCTTCAAAGGAAACCCCGGTCTCCACCCCGCACCCTCGCATGAGGTACAGGACGTCCTCGGTGGCCACGTTCCCCGTGGCCCCGGGGGCGTATGGACAGCCGCCCAGCCCGCCTAAGGAGGCATCGAAAATGTAGACCCCGTGCTCCATGGCCGCATAAATATTCGCAATGGCCATGCCATACGTATCGTGAAAATGCAGCGCCAACCGGTCGATCGACACGTCTTTTAACAGGAGGTCCACCAATCGATGAACATCCGCCGGCGTCGCCACGCCGATGGTATCTCCCACCGATAGCTCGTCGATTCCCATCTCCAAGAGACGCAGGGAGACCTCTCGAACCTGTTCCACGGGTACCCTGCCTTCAAAGGGGCACCCAAAGGCCGTGGAAACGTAACCCCGGACAAACATTCCTCCGGCCTTCGCCTCTTGAACCGCCTCGGCCAGCACCGGGTACGTGTCGGCGATTGACTTGTTGATATTCTTTCGGTTATGGGTCTCACTGGCGGACATGAACACCGCCACGGCCTCCACCCCGATGGCTGCGGCCCGCTCCAGTCCTTTCACATTGGGAACCAGGGCACTGTACTGCACCCCCTCTGCTCGCCGAATCCGCCGCATCACCTCTTCGGCATCCGCCAAAGCCGGAATCCAGCGCGGGTTGACGAAAGATGTTACTTCGATGCGCTTTAGTCCGGTCTCGCTGAGTCGGTCAATCCACGCCACCTTCACGTCCGTCGGAACCACATCCGGCTCATTTTGCAGCCCGTCTCTCGGGCCGACTTCCACGATTTGCACCCGCTGAGGTTGTGTCCCCACTCTCTCGTCACCTCACCTCTCCATGTTCGCTCCATAAAGGCGCTCCTACCCATTTACCATTTTCGACACATCGGGGCAAAATCCTGTCGCTGACCGATCGCTCGTTCAGGTTCCGCAGCGCCTGTTCTCTCGCCCCCCAGGGCTTGCCCTTTTACGCCTTCGGGTATACGCTTATTGTCGACATATGAAAGAGGAACCGGGGTGAAATCGATGGCAGCATCCACCGGGCGGCCACTGGCCGATCACGTGGCATTGATCACCGGGGCATCCGGGGACATCGGCGCAGCCATCGCCAAGGAGCTCGCCGATGCCGGGGCCCATGTGGCCCTGCATTACCACCGTCGTCTGGAGGCCGCCCTTCTCACCGCCTCCGCTTGCCGGGCATCCGGGGTGGAAGCCGTCGTCCTCGAAGCGGATCTCACCCGTAGTGACGAAGCCCGGGATCTCGTCCGCCGGGCCGCCGACTCCCTGGGCCCTCTCCGCATTCTGGTAAACGCGGCGGGTAACACTGCGTACAAGCTCCTCATCGACACCGAAGAGGAAGAATGGGACCACCTCCTCGCCCTAAACCTAAAGGCGGTCTACGCCACCTGCCGGGCGGCTCTCCCAGCCATGATCCGCCGGGGATACGGGCGGATCATCAACATCGCCTCAATCTGGGGGGAAACGGGAGGGGCGGGGGAAGTGGCGTACTCCGCTGCCAAGGGCGGGCTCATCGCCTTCACCCGGGCCCTGGCCAAAGAAGTGGCCCGAACGGGGATAACGGTCAACGCCGTCTCCCCGGGGCCTGTGGACACAGGCATGCTGGGCCCCTTTTCTCCCGAAGAGCGCGCCCAGATCGCCGATCAGATCCCGATCGGACGCCTCGGCACCCCCCAGGACGTGGCTCGGGCTGTTTTGTTTCTCTCCCGGCCGGACAGCGACTGGATCACGGGGCAAACCCTTCGGCCGAACGGTGGACAATACCCTTGAAGGCCCTTGAGCTGAAAACCCAGGATCAGTAGCCCCCTGCGGACATAAAAAACCCGCGGTCCTCGCCGCGGGTGACGGGATCATGGAAAACCCTTCAGGTCGCTCAATGATCGCAACAACCGGGCTCATCGGCCCCGTCCGCCGTACGGAACGAATGACCGCATCCGCAGGTGGAGACCGCGTTGGGGTTGTGAATCTTAAACCCCGCCCCGGTGAGGGTATCCACGTAATCGATCTCCGCCCCGGTGAGGTACGGAGCGCTCATCGGGTCGATCACCACCCGGACACCTTCGGACTCCACGACATTGTCCTCATTCTTCGGCTCATCCAGGGCCATGCCGTAGCTGAAACCGCTGCAGCCCCCGGCTTTGATGAACACCCGAACCGCCAGATCCTCGCGCCCTTTGTCGGCAATGAGTTCCTTGAGCTTCCCGGCCGCTTCCTGGGTCAGCGTTATCATCCACTCAACACCTCCCGGTAAGATCGATTGCCTACACGACCAGTGTATCCCCTCTGCCCTTTGAAAAGCAAGTCTTTTCGCGACAATTATACGGCCGGATCCCACAAATCCCGAATTAGATAAAAAGCCGCTTCGCGATTGTCCCAAATCGCTTCCGCCACCGCCGTGGAAAACATGCCCGATCGGGCCATGCGGTACAGTTCCGCCAGGCTTTCGATCGGGTACAGGGCCCGGTTCACTTTGTCCAAAAACAGCCGACCTTTGTCATCTTCGTGAACGCGCTCGGCGTACGCAAGATTGAGTCGTTCTGACAAATCATCCCCCGCAAAAGTCTCCACCACCGCACAGTATCGAAAAGCGGTGTCCACGTAAAGAAGGTGCTGGGTCGGAGTCCCCTCGGCTTTTTTCTGCTGCAGGATCTCCAAGGCACGCAACATCCGCTCCGCAGCCTCCGCTTGCTTGACCCGCTGGTACTGTTCTGTGACATCCTGCCCCAAGGCATCGAACACCTTGCCATCTTTCATGGTCAACGGATAGACGAATTCTTGATCCACCGGAATCCCCCCTGGCGGAAACAGGCCCCGTCATCCGGTGTGGAGCGGCCTTAACCCGATCTTTACTCCACAGTATACCACATGTGGGGCAATATGCGCGAATTTTGATGCGCAGAAATAAAAAGAAGGGCGGGAGCCTAGGTCCGGGCCCCCGCCTTCCCCCGGTTTGCCCGCTCCCGCTCGGATTTCGACAAAATCCGCTTCCGGAGCCGCACCGCTTTCGGGGTGATTTCGCAGTACTCGTCGTCGGCCAGATACTCCAGGGCGGCTTCTAAGGACATTTTGCGCGGCGTCTTCAGCCGGATGCCTTCTTCTTTTGTTGAAGCCCGCATATTGGTGACGTGTTTCGCCTTGCACACGTTGACAGTGATATCCTGTTCCCGGGAATGCTCGCCGACGATCATGCCCTCGTACACCTCGACGCCGGGCTCGATAAACATGACGCCCCGGTCCTGGACGGACTCAATGCCATAGGCGGTGGCCGTCCCCTCCACCGCGGCGATCAACACCCCTTGACTGCGGCCGGGGAGCCCCTCCTCCCGGGGGCGGTAATCGTAGAACCGGTGGTGCATCACCCCGTTCCCCCGGGTTTCAGTGAGAAAGCGGCTGCGGTAGCCGATCAACCCCCGGGTGGGAACGATGAATTCCAATCGGCTCGTCCCTTGGCCGGTCGGCTCCATATTTTGGAGTTCACCCTTGCGCGCGCCGATCTGTTCCATGACCACGCCCACAAACTCTTCGGGTACATCCACGGTCAACCACTCGTAAGGTTCGTAGAGCCGGCCATCCCGCTCTTTCAGGATCACCCGGGGCCTGGACACCTGAAGCTCGTACCCTTCCCGGCGCATCGTCTCGATCAGAATCGATAAGTGCAGCTCCCCCCTCCCGGCCACCCGCCAGGCGTCCGGACTGTCCGTGTCTTCCACCCGCAAGCTCACGTCCCGCTCGGTCTCCCGGTAGAGCCGCTCCCGCAGCTGGCGGGAGGTCACAAAGGTCCCTTCCCGGCCGGCAAAGGGGCTGTCGTTAATGAGAAACGTCATCTCGATCGTGGGCTCCTCCACCTCAATAGCCGGCAGGGGCTCCGGATGATCGGGGTCGGCCAGGGTTTCACCGACGGTGATATCCGGGATCCCCGCCACCCCCACGAGATCACCGGTCCCGGCGTTCTCCAACTCCACCCGGGAGAGGCCGACAAAGCCGTACAATTTTTGCACCCGGACCGAGCGCGGTTCCGTCCCGGGAGAAACCAGCGCCAGCCTCTGGCCTGAAGTCAGCGTCCCCCGGTAGATCCGGCCCACGCCGATGCGCCCCAGGTACTCATCATAATCCAGCCGGGTGACCTGAAACTGCAGGGGACCGGAAGGATCTCCCCCGGGGGCCGGAATCCGATGGATGATCGCTTCAAAGAGTGGCCCCAGGTCCTTGCCCGGAACCGCCGGGTCCAAGGTGGCCGTTCCTTGCACGGCCGAGGCGTAGAGGACGGGAAAATCCAATTGTTCATCCGAGGCCTCAAGGGTCAGAAACAGATCGTACACCTGCTCCAGGACCTCCTCGGGCCGGGCCTGGGGGCGATCCATCTTGTTCAACACCACGATGGGCGCCAACCCGGCCGCCAAGGCTTTGCGCAGGACGAATTTGGTCTGGGGCATCACCCCTTCAAAAGCGTCCACCACCAAAAGCACGCCGTCCACCATGCGGATAATCCGCTCCACCTCGCCGCTAAAATCCGCGTGTCCCGGGGTGTCGACGATGTTGATCACGTACTCCCCGTAGCGAATGGAGGTGTTTTTGGCGAGAATGGTGATGCCCCGCTCCCGCTCCAATTCTCCCTGATCCATGACCCGTTCTTCTACCCGGGCCCCTTCGCGAAACGAGCCGGATTGCCGCAGCATCTGGTCCACCAGGGTCGTCTTGCCGTGATCCACGTGGGCCACGATGGCCACATTGCGCAGATGCCTCTGTTCGGTCATCCGGCCACACCTCTCTCTCCAATGATGACGGCGGGGACCTCCCGCAACCCGGATACGTGATGCAACCGCGAATAGTACGACTCCGGGATCACCGCGTGGTCGAACTCCCAGGGTTGCTCTTCCGGCACGTGAATCGCCGTCAAACCCAGCTCCAGGGCCGGCAGAATATCGCTTCGCAAAGAGTTCCCCACCATCCACGCGCCTCCGGCGGGAAGGTCAAACTGATGGAGCAGCTCGCCCAATCGGACGCGGTCTTTAAACGGAGTGACAAACCGCCTCTCCGGATCGAAAAATCGGCTCAGCCCGGACTGTTCCAGTTTCCGGAGCTGAACCTCGGGATCCCCGCCGGTATAAAGATATAGGACATGTCCCCGATCCCGCAACTCCTCGAGGCTTTCCCGGGCATAGGGGTAGAGAATGACCGGAGACTCGTAGACCCGGTAACCCAGGGCGAGCAAAGACCGTTCCTCCTCGGGCTCCGCTTTGCGCCCGAACCGCTTACAAAATATGCGGTAGGTTTCCACCAAGGACTGGGGAAAATGATCTTTCTGCAAGCCGCCCTTCTCCACCTGCTCCAGATCGATCCGGGACTGTGTCGCCCAAATCTCCCGGCCCGTCACCCCGCCCCGCCCGAACCAACTCAGCATTTGCTCTACAAAATTCCTGCGGACACGAAGAAAGTGCACATTACAGTGCACCAAGGTATCATCCAGATCAAAGATAATGTGCTCTTTGTCCTTCTTCACTGGTATCCACCCGTTCGGGGCAGACCAAAGCGGCCGGTTCTAGCGGCTGAACAGCGCAACGACCACCCATACCGCCACCGCCGCCAACACCCCGAGCAGCGCCCAAAAGCCGAAGCCTCCACCGTAGGGGCCAAACAAACCGGTCAAAAACCCCGTGGTCCAGGGCATGGGTTTCCCGGGGTAGGCGTGGTATTCCTTTTCTCCTCCCGCTGTCACTGCGCCTTCCCGCCGCTTTTGATCGCCCGATTCTGTGCGTTTTTCCTCTCGCCTGGGCATCCGTCGTCCACCTTTCCTCGGGGCATTTTGCCCCTAGTATCGGCCGGCCCGACGGACTTATGCGTACTTCGAGCCCCATTCCATCATCGACTCAAGGACAATATTCAATGACCGCCCCTTCTCCGTCAGGGTGTACTCCACCCGGGGTGGAGAAGCGTCCGGATAAACCGTTCGCTCGACAATTCCGTGTTCTTCCAGCTCTTTCAGCCGCTCGGACAACACCTTGTCCGTGATCTGCAAGTTTCGCCCGATCTCCGCAAACCGGCGCTTCCCCCGAAACAACTCCCGAATAATCAAGACCATCCATTTCTTGCCGATGACCTGAAGAGTGCGCTCAATTGGGCACGCTGCATCGCCCATATTCCCTCATCCCCTCAACCCCTGCCCATCCCCGGGGTGGCCTCGGGCTTACCGATGGGTAGGATACTTACCCATTTATTATACGGAATGCCCAACCGTCGGTCAACCATAGAATGTCGAATCCCGTCGAAAACAAAAAGCCGGGGCCGGGTGACACCTCTGTCGCCCGAACCCCAGCTTATAGAATTGGGATGCTATTCAGCAACGGATGGCGCAGACGCCGTTCCGCCGCCAGAATTTTGACCGGCCGCGGTTTTGAGGAGCACCGCCACCGCCTCGGCCCGGGTTGTCAAACCTTCCGGCTCAAACTGGTTGTCACCCCTCCCGACCAACAGTCCGGCCTCTTGGGCCACCGCCACAAACCTCCGGGCCCACTCGGGAATGGCGCTGTCATCGGCAAAGGTGGTGTGGGCGCCAGCCATCACCGGCAACCCCGCCGCTTTGGCGATGATCACCCCAAGTTCCGCCCGGCTGATCAGCCGATCGGGTCGAAAATATCCATCGTCGTACCCTTTGAGGACCCCGAGGACCGTCCCGGCCGCCACCGCATCCCGGGCCCAGTCGGGAATCCCGTCCCGGTCCAGATAATGCGGCGGCTGGTCAACCGGGGCCGTCCACCCGAAGGCTTTCATGGCCATGACAGCAAATTCGCCCCGGGTCACCGGCTGATCGGGCCGAAAGCTGCCGTCGGGAAATCCGGTCACCCATCCCCGGGCCGCCGCCTCCCGGATCAGGGCCTCCGCCCAGTGGCCCTTGATGTCGGTGAAATCCGGACCCTGAGGCGTCACACGCTGGACGGTGACCTGCAGCTGTACCGTCTTGCCCTGATAGGTTACGGTCATCTCCGCCGTGCCCGGCGCCTTCGCCGTCACCCGGCCCAGGCTATCCACCTCCGCCACGGCGGGATCGGAACTCTGATAGGTCGCCAGCCCCGTCACGTCTTGCTTCCACCCGCCCGCGTACTCGGCGTACGCTTGGAGGGACCGGCTCTCCCCGACTTTCAGGTCCAGGGACTCGGGCCCGACAACCAGGCGAAGCAGGACAGGACCGGAACCTCCCCCGCCGCCTCCCCCGGAGGACGGCGAAACGACCTTCACCGTCGCCGTCGCATCAGGGAGATTGGGGACATCGACCAAATTCGGGAATGATGCCGTCAACGTCGCCGTCCCGGCCTGATTCCCCGTCACTTTCCATACCGGCTCCACTTTTGCCACATCGGCCACTCCGGGATCCGAAGACACAACCGTCGCCCAGGTGGTGATATGCCAACGATTTCCGTCCGAATACTGCGCGGACAATACCGCATCCCGGCTCTCCCCGACATTCATCTCATACTGCGGCGGTTCAAACGCCAGTCCTCCCGAGAACAGGGCCAAGAGAAACGGCCGGCTCTTGCCCGGGTCGATGCCCCATATTCCGTTGAATTCCCAACCCTGGAAGCTCGCCTGCTGCATCATGTCCGACGTGGATAACCCCGTGGCCCCCACCGGATCACCGTTGTCGTTCGCCCCAGCAGCCTTGTCTTGTCCCGTCGCGCCTGTATCCCAGTAGCAACCGTCGGCGGTGCCTTGTTCTTCGTTGTATCCGATCAGCCCGCCGACTGTCACGTCAGTACCTTGCCCCGTCACTTTTCCCGCCGCGTAAGCGTTATACACTCCTGTCGAATTGTCTCCCACCAGCCCGCCTACAGTTAAACTCGCTCCGTTCCACAGCACATCTCCCTGAGCGTAACTGTTCTCAATGGCGGTGGAGTACGGCCCTCTATTGAACCCGACCAAGCCGCCCACGGAAGAGGAGTCGCCGGATCCCCCCACGTCGCCCGCCGCATAACTGATGCTCACACGGCCCATATTGTCTCCCACCAGCCCGCCGACAGCGCCCTCATCGCCGGTTACGGCGACTTGACCGGTTGAGTAGCTGTACGCAATGACCCCGCCGGTTGGGGGATCAGTGCCTCCTTGAGCCTCATTCACCCCCACCAGCCCGCCGGCAGTGACAGAAGTAGAAGGATCCGCTGCGACACCCACCTTTCCCTCAGCATGACTGCGGATGATCGTACCGCCATTATTATATCCGACCAGCCCGCCGACACTGTCGGACGCACCGCCGGTTACCGCGACACCACCGGTCGAGTAGCTGTACTCGATGACCCCGCCGGTTGGGGCATCAGTGTCTCCTTGAACGTCATTCCACCCCACCAGCCCGCCGGCAGTGACAGAAGTGTCCCGCGCTTCGACACGCACGTTTCCCTCAGAATGACTGCGGATGATGGTGCCCTGATTATGTCCGGCTAACCCACCATAACGGGGAAAGGTACCCCCAGAGCCTGAAACATCCCCTCCGGCGTAGCTATCCTGCACGCTACCCTGGTTCTCTCCGATAAGGCCGCCCACAATCGAAAGCCAACCATAGGTGTTCGCCACGTCATTCACATGCACGCTGCCGGTCGAATGACTGCCGGACACGGAGCCGGCATTGTTCCCCACCAGCCCGCCGATCCAGTTCCCGGCACCGTTAACCGTCACCGCCCCGTCGGCGTGGCTGTCTTGAATCGTAGAACCCTCCGTGTTTGTTCCCACAAGTCCGCCGATGGTGGCGTTGGTCGCGGTGGCCGTAATGCTGACCAAAGCCGAGCTGTCCACAATGGATCCGACGTCATCGGTTCTGCGATCGCCGTTCAAGCCGGCCAGACCACCGATAGAGACAACTCCTCCATTTACCGTCAAAGTCCCTGCCACCTGACTGTTTCGTACGGTGCCGCGATTTGTCCCCACCAACACCCCCACCCAAAACTGCCCGTCACCGGTTGTGATCTGTACGTTGTCCAGGGTGAGGTTTCTTATCTCCCCTCCGCTGTCCAGGGTCCCGATCAGGCCGACGGTGTCCGCCGTGGTGGTGGTGATCGTCAAGCCCGTGATCGTGTGCCCTCTTCCGTCTAATTCTCCGGCAAACGAGGGAATCGGCTCCCATTCCGTGCCGCCGAGATCAATATCCCGCCCCAGCACAAAAACTGTTCCGGGAGTCGTGGTCATGTTCCGCAGGGCATCCAATTGATACCTGTTCGTGATCACGTACGGATTTGTTTGGCTTCCGTCTCCGTCCATACCCGCCGGCCCGTTGCCGGCCCGCACCGTCCCCGGCTGCCACCCCGCGGCACTCACCATCAGCCCGATCAAACCGATTACGGCCACCCGGCGAATCCTCGCTGTCCACCCTTTCATCCGCATTCCCCCTGTCCGCTGTTTCCCGAGTTAAGCTGCACCCGTCGAATCACCACCCTCAGGGGTCTCGATCCATCAGGTCCCCCGTTTCGCTACACGCTATCACACCTGCGGCCTTTACCGGAGCCACGGAGGCCGTGGCCGAAAGGCTTTATACCATCCTCCGCACTGCCCCCGTTCCCGTTAGCTACAGGCGCGCATATGATTATAAGAATTGAACCTTAAAACCAATTAAAAATTTATCCATGTTATTCCTATTCTCCAAGAAAGAGTGGACCCGCCGTGCAATGAACGCAGGACACGGAACCGTGAGCACAGCCCGTCGCCCCACGGTCACCGCTCCAGAACCCCTCGCCAACCGGATCGCCGTTCCTCCGCCCGGGACATAACCGGCCACCATCACCTTGGCAGCAGGGTGCCGGGCCTTGATCCACAACCCCAGATCCGCCAAATCATCTTCGATTTGGCCGACATCGTCCAGATCACCCCGGCGGACGGGAGGTTCTCCATATCCCGCAGATCAGGCGTGTACACCGCCGCCAAGCCCCTGAACGAAACGTTTCTCCCATGATCAACGAGGTGAACGGGAAATTCGGCAGCCCGCTCCAAATCGATCAATGGTCCCGCAGATAGCTCTCCAGATCGGCAAAAGGTGAATCGGCCACCACGAATCGGAGATGGTTCACCTCGGGCGCGGCCATCAAAGCGGCGGCCGCCTCCATCGAAAATCCGATCAGACCGATTTGTTCATTCCCAAGACTCTTCGCATAATCAATGGCGGAAAGCAAATCCGCCTTTTCAAATTGCCCGATACTCGTGATGTCTTTTTCCGATTCACCGGAATTGCGGAAATCGAACAGAAGCGATGCAACCCCTTGTTCATGAAGCGCTTTGACCAGGGGAAGCACCGGCTCCTCGACGGAACGGTTGTCCCGGTACCCGTGCGCAAAAATGACGATTCTTCTGCTGTCTTGCCCGGGAATCAGCCAACCTTTCAACAACACATGGCCCAAAGTGCTGTGAAATTGAACGTCTTTCTTTTCAAGTCCGTAATCGGCCGGATAGACGGTGATCGGTTTTTCCTGCGGGTGCGTCAACTGCCATCCGGCATAACCGGATATGCCCATCAGGGACAGAGCGGCCATGAGGATGGCCGCAGCCGCGACGACCAACCATATTCTCATTTTCCCGACGGTTGTGCCGCATTTCACTCGTTCAAACCTGATCGTCTCCGATTCTCTCACGTCGAAATCTCCTTTCGGGCAGGTACAGGAGGAGATGTTTCCTTTCGGCCTCATATCGGTCCCGGCCACGTTAGAAGTCGATGATCGGCAACAGGACATGGGCGCCGCCGCCTCACTTTAGCACGTCCATCTTAAAACTCGTTAAAACACAGCACCGGGAAAGAGCCGAATGAGGCATCCGCCGGGAAGTTATTCCGGGGCAGTTTCTCACTTTCGGAATGTGAATGGCGGCACTCGGACACAGAAATGGGCATGGCCGAGCGGAGGCTGCGCATGTTCCGGTGTACAGAGCCCTGAACCTGCCACGCTCCCGCCCCGACATCGCGAACATGCGGCCGTCTGCATCGGCACCGTCCGAATGACACAAGAAGCCGGGCTCCGGCGTCATCATACCCGGAAGCCCGGCTTCTTTTTTCCCCACCTCACCGACTGAACGTTTGCACCACCGGTCGAAGGCGGTCCCGGGGTCGCCCGTTCCCGGCCCGGTTCAGGGCCGGCTCTTTCTTCACGGCGCAAACGACGTGCCGCCCGCCGTCCTGCCTTCCAGCAGCACGGCCACCGCCTCGGCCCGGGTCGTGATCCCAGCCGGCTCAAACCGGTTCTCGCCCCGGCCATGCATCAGGCCTGCCTGCTTCACCGCAGCCACAGAGGACCGCGCCCAGCCCGGAATCGCTCCGTCGTCCGCAAATCCCGTTGCGGCTCCCGGCTCCGCACTCAGCCCCAGCGCCCTGGCGACCATCACCGCCATCTCCGCCCGGCTGATTTGCGCATCCGCCCGGAACGTGCCGTCCTCGTAGCCGTGCAGAATTCCCGCCTGCACACAGGCCGCCACGAACGGCCGCGCCCAATCGGGAATCGATGCCGCATCGGCAAAAGGCAAGGCCGCTGTTCCCTCCGGCACCGCCAGCCTAAGGGCTTTGGCCAGCAACACCGCGAACTGCGCCCGGGTCACCGGCTCATCCGGGTGGAATGTCCCGTCCGGATAGCCTTTCACCCAGCCCTGGCCCACCGCCGTCTTGATCAGCGATTCGGCCCAGTGGCCCGCCGTGTCCGCGAAGGCACCGCCTTGGTTCGGCGGCGGGGGCGTGGGTGTCTCCTTCACCGCGAACACCGCGAACTTGGTGAAGTGACTCACCGTGGCGATCGCCGTGTTCCCCTCGACGGTAGTGGGGACCTTCACCCACTGTTGTTGCTGTTCATCATAGTAGAACACGGCCACTTCGGCCCCGTCGACCAGCGAGGAGTCGAACTGAATCCGGATGGTCACCGGTTGGTTGAACGTGCCCGCCGGATCCCGGGTGATCTCAAAGACCGAGCTGACAGGCACCATGCCCGCCCCGGCCGCCGGCTGCTGAGACGGCGCGACGACTTCGATGGTAACCCGCACGGTCCCGCTGAACGCTCCTTGCGGCACGATCACCTTCACGGAGTTCCCGAGGCTCACTTCCCCGCCGGATCCGGACGGGATCTGCAAATTGCCGTTGTCCGAGCGGACGACATTGGTGCTGCCGCCACCGCTGCCTCCACCTCCGCCTCCGCCACCGCCGCCTCCGCCACCGCCGCCACCACCACCGGGCTTCAATGCGGCCCCGACTAGTGAGTCGGGGATAACGCGATGCGCAGCCGCGCGGCCAGCGAGACCGGCCGTATGGTCGCGACCTCGGGGGTGTCCGGTGGGGCCAACGTCGCGGAGGCACGCCCCGGCGAGTGGTTGACCTGCTCAGGCACCGGCGCCTCCGCCACACTCACGCGGCCAGCCTACGGCCGCCCGGTGGCCAACCGGCCGTCGGGTGGACAGCGGGAGATCGCCGTCACCGGGACGGGGCAGGGGCCAGATCACCGGGTCACTTGGTCGTGCTGGTCGTCGGGGACGGGTTCAGGTGCTGGGCGAGAAAGCTCCGGATCGCGGCCCGGACCTCGGCCCCGGCCGCCGTGCCGGCCTCGACCAGCTTCACCCCGTGCTCGGGCGAGTCGACCACGAGCAGGCTGCGCAGCGACTCGGGGGTCGCCTCGTTGATCTCCTCGGCGTAGACCTCGTAGTCGCCGTCGGACTCCCCCGCGATGTACAGCGCCGGGGACTTCAGCTCCACGGCGGCCCGCTCGGCGTTGACGCCGTCGAACGTCGACGGTGGCGAGATCGCGACCACGGCATCCAGCGGCGGGGTGATCGCCGCCGCGGCCACGATGCTCATCGTCGCCCCCATGGAGGCCCCGATCACGGCCACCCGCGGCGTCCCCCGCTCGCGCAGGTAGGTGACCGCGGTTCGAATGTCCTCCAGGTAGGTCTTCGAATCCGTCGGCGAGGAGGCGCCGAACCCGGCGAAGTCGAACGCCACCACCCGGTACCCCTGCTCGGCCAGCACGATGGCGTACCGGAGCCACTGGCACATGTTCGCGTCGCTCTGGTGGGCGAGCACCACGCCCTTGGGGCCGGAGCCGTACTCGACCGCGGCGATGGACAGATCGGCGGCGTTGGTCAGGTGCAGGGTCAGTCCCTGCGTGGCCAGCTCGCGGCAGTCCACGCCGACAGGCGGCAGCGTCACGTCCGGGCTGGCGCTCGGGGTGGTGGTCGGCGGCGGCTCGGGGTCTGGCGGCGGCTCCGGAGTGCAGCCGGCGATCGCGAGCAGCAGTGCGCTCGCCACCGCGACCAGCGGGCGGCGAACGCGGGCCATGGGTCGGCCTCCAGGATTGCGTACCGG
>NZ_JAILZZ010000114.1:0-2527 GCF_023512215.1 Kyrpidia sp.
CGGCGTGTAACACGACGGATGTCCACCACCTGCTGGGGCTCATTGCCCGGAACGTGAGCGGCCTTGGAATCGTCCCGGAGGGTCACCGGCCCTGCAGGAAGCTCTGGCGGAAGGTTGATGCGGCAAACGACAATTACGCCCACCACCTGAGCAAACGCCTGGTCGACCTTGCTGTGGAGTGGGGCGCACGGGTCATTGTGTTCGAGAACTTGAAGCATTCCAGGCCGGACAAAAACAGGCACGGTTCGGCGAGGATGCGGCGGAGGGTCTGTTACTGGCTGCACCGGAGAGTCATGAAGTACACTGCGTACAAAGCAAAAGCACGGGGAATTTTGGTTGCTCTTATCTCTCCGAAGGACACCAGCACCCGGTGTTCGCTGTGCGGCTCGCTGGATACTTCAAGAGCCGGCAACATCTTGGCGTGCAGGAACTGCGGCACCGTTCACAACAGCCACGTGAATGCGGCCATCAACATCGGCATGACTTGGTTCATCCGGGAAGAAAAGCGATTGCGACAGAAAAACGCCTAACCATGTTGCGAAAGCCTGCGACTCCCGAAAGGGAGGGGTCGCCGCCGGGACGACGTTCCCGGTTGGTGTCCGGGAATCCAGGAACCCGTCCAGCCTAAGGGGTCAGGAAAGCCTGGGCGGCAGCCCCGCTGCCGGATGCCGAGGCTTCTCCCGTGCCTATGGATGGATGCCTCTCACTTCAGTGGGGGGAGGATTCACTGCGTACCGTGTGGAGGAGGAGTCCGAGGTAAAGGCCCAGGAGGACGAGGCGAACCTGTTTGCCAGCCATTTTCTGATGCCCCGGGAAGCCTTTGAGTCAGAGTGGTCGGAAACCTATGGCCTGCCGTTTGTCGATAGGGTTCTAAAAGTGAAAAAGATTTTTCAGGTGAGCTACAAAACCGTTCTTTACCGGCTCGCGACTGAAACCGATTTGGGCGACTCGGTCTGGGGTATGTTCTACGGGCAATACAAGCGACGAACCGGGAAATCCTTAACCCCTATCGACGAACCGAATCCTTTGCTCCCGGAAGAATTCCAAGCAGGGTGCCCCGAGATGTTGCGGTCCAGGGAGCCGGATTCGTTGTCCCCATACGCTTTTGTTGAGGACCGACTGTCTCGGCTGGTGCGGCTGGCACTGGAACGCAGTGAGATTACGTTGAGTCGGGGAGCAAGGCTCGACCTGGAAAGCATGCGTGACCGGGTGGCGTCATGGGTAAAGTAGGTCTTGGGCTGGTTGCTGATGCGAATGTGTTGATCGATTATACGAGCGTGGATGTATCGATCCTTGGTTTGATTTCGTCCACCCGAGTCCAATATTGGCAGAGGTCAACTCGTTGCTCGAGTCGGATATTTTGCAATTCGGCGTTCATGTCTTTGAGCCTCCTTGGAGCAAGTCATCCGGGCTTCAAGTAAAAGAGGGCAACTTTCGTTTCAGGATCATCTGTGCCTGCTAATTGCGAAAGAGCATGGCTATCGCTGCATTACCAATGACATCGCATTGCGTAAGGTTTGTGACCGGGAGGCAGTTGAGGTACTGTGGGGCGTAGAAGTTATCTGTCTATTGGTTGAATTCCGCGCATTAATACCTGATGGTGCGAAACAAATCATTCTTGCCATGCACCACAACAATCCGCGGTACATATCACAAACAATTGTAGAAAGCGCTCTTCGGAAAATTGGTCGGGCTTCAGGCACTGATCGGCTCGAGGATTGCTTGTTCTGATGCAAACTAAGTATCATGAGGTGGCTGACGACTCCGGGATAAGGGCAGTCAAAACAGGACACGGTCAGTCCCCCTGCTACGTGAACGGGCTCGGTCCATGAGATGACATATTGCGGACGGCAATGTTTCGTGCTACTATAAAAATGCATAAAATAAAACCATCGGTGCTGCTCACACCGATGGCCGCACAGGAGCCCTCACAAGGGGCGGCTCCTAGAACGCGAAAAGACCGCGATCCTTTGGCTCAGGGGCGGTCTTTTCTGTTGGTGTTGATGATCGCGACAACGAGCACGGCCAAATTGATCGCTATCATGAGTGCTTCGAAAACGCTCATCGCAACCTCACCTCCCTTCTCCCAGGAATGAGGGATGGGAGGAACCGCCCCTGGCAAGAGCCTTGTCCTGTGCGCCTTCAGTATATCTGATTGTTCGACACTTTTCAGCATAATTTTTCGTCGATACAGGGAGACGGGCGTTACGCGTACTTCGACGGGTCCACGTCCTTCGACTGCCGGTTTGCGAATTGACACGAATATGACTGCGGCGACGAAACTCCTTCTTTGATATGATGAAATAACAGCAACGCTGATCACAGGTGGTGAGATCATGCGCTTTATTACAGTACGAGAACTTCGAGCCAGCGCGGGGTCTTTGTGGAAACAATTGCATGACGGGGATGACGTGGTGGTGACATTGAATGGAAAACCGGTTGCTCTTTTGCTGCCTGCTGACGAACGTTTCCTGGAAAGAGAATTGGAGATCCTACGACGGGTTCGAGCGGAATTGGCTTTGGAAGA
>NZ_JAILZZ010000054.1:0-19269 GCF_023512215.1 Kyrpidia sp.
CGGGGGTGAGCCCATCGGGGCAGCGAGGAGAATTATAGGCCCTTTGAGGGCCCGGACACAACCCGGGCGATCCCCGATTTCGGCAGGGCAACCGGCTTCATTCGCCCCCATGCGCCCGCACGCTCGGGAATGCGCGATTTTTTACCGGCGAATGCGGCCAAATGCCGGAGCCAGCCGGTCCTCGCCCCCCGGGGGTGGCGGGGCGGCGACAAGCCGCGCCCCGTGTCCTGGCGAAGAGAAGATCAGAAGCGAGACGTTCACAGCCTTTCCCGGCCGGCTTTCCCGGACTGGGCCGGCCCCGACCCGATGCCTACCTCCGCGGGAACCCCTCACACCCCCGGCTTCACCAGCCGCCCCACCGGGCCCGCGATCGGCCGGCCGTCCTCCATCACCTGAATCCCCGCACAAAAAC
This sequence comes from Kyrpidia sp., assembly GCF_023512215.1. Taxonomy (NCBI): domain Bacteria; kingdom Bacillati; phylum Bacillota; class Bacilli; order Caryophanales; family Alicyclobacillaceae; genus Kyrpidia; species Kyrpidia sp. Next base: position 413 of record NZ_JAILZZ010000054.1, read on the forward strand.
GGCCACCGGCCCCAGTAAGCCTTTCCTAAATCCCCCTCACACTGCCAACCAGCCACCATCCACCGCATAGATGTACCCGGTACAAAACGCCGACGCATCCGAGGCTAGGAACACCCCTATCCCCGCTAAATCTTCTGGCCTGCCCCATCGGCCAATTGGAGTCCTTCGGGTGATTTCCTCATGGACCTTGCGCAGCTCGGGATCCGGAACATCCTCGCGCAATTTTCCTTCCCCGAGATTCGTCCGAATAAAGGCCGGGGCGATCGCGTTCACCCGAATCCCCATCGGAGCCAATTGCACCGCCAGAGTTCGGGTGAGCTGAACCACACCGCCCTTCGCGGCTGTATACCCGATGGCTCCCATTCCGAAATCCCCCACGAGACCGTAGATAGACGCCGTGTTGATAATACTCCCCCGTTTGCGCTCGACCATCACCCGGGCCGCCGCCCGATCGGTGAGAAACACGCCGGTGAGGTTCACGGCAATCACCCGGTCCCAATCTTCCTTGCTGTATTCGGTGACCAGTGCGCCTTCATCCCCGATCCCGGCATTGGCAAAACACACATCGAGCCCGCCGAGTTGCCGAACCGTCTCTTGTACCATGCGATCGGCGTCCTCTTCCTTGGACACATCCGCCCGGAGCGCGATCACTTTCCGCCCAGTCTCCCCTGCCAGCTGCTCCGCAGCCTTCCGGGCCGCCTCCTCATTCCAGTCCACCACCGCCACATCCGCGCCGGCTTCCGCCATAGCCCTTGCAAAAGCAAGTCCGATTCCACTTCCGCCCCCAGTTACCAGAGCAACCCGGTCATTCAGTCGAAAGGCGTCCATCACACTCATGTCTGCATCCACCCCCTTTAATCTTTACCCTTTTAGTATAACCTCACATAATACTCCATTCGAGCCAGGCCGTTGATCAACTTCCGGGCACAACCCATCCCGAACACTCCGGAAAAGGAAACCGCAACAACGGCCGCGGAAACGAGATGGGATCCCGTGGGGATCACCGTAACGGGATGGGATTGGGTATTGAAAACCCCGGACAGAGCGAACGCGGAACACAGGAACGTTGAACCGACGGTACATATGGCAGTTGCGAATGGAATCTGCCCCAGAAAAAAGGCCCCCTCACCCCGAGGGGGCCGCTGCCAATTGCCGCCTCACCGCCTCACCGCCTCACGCGGTCACTTCCCCATGTCCGCCACTAAGAAAACCGCGCCGTCCGGCGTGCCAACCCGGCACCCGTACATCGCCCGCCTCAGGCAGTTTCATGTTTCGCCGCCGCCTTTTGTTCTTCCGCCCCGGACTCGTCGCCGGGCACCGTCAATCCCGCCACCGCACTATATAACCAGGCGGCCAGCGACGCCCCGAGGATCGGGCCGATCACATACACCGGATACTCTGCCCACCGCACCTGCCCACCAAAAAAACTGTCCATCACATAGGGACCAAACGTACGGGCCGGATTAAACGATGAACCCGTGGGCCCCGCCGTGGTCATGATAATCCCCGCCACCGTCAACCCGATAACCAACCCTGCAAACCCTTGGGGCGCGCGGCCGTCCACCGCCGCGCCCATGATCACCGTCATCAGGACAAACGCCTCGATCGCCTCAATCACAATTCCCTGCACATACCCTGTGGAAGGAGCGAGCACCGTCGCCCCGAGATTGCCCACCGTCGCTCCGGCCGGCCCCAGGATCGCGACAACCCCCAGCGCCCCCGCCATCGCGCCGATCAGTTGGGCCGCCACATAGGCCGGAACCTCCCGCCAGGGAAACCGCCGGATCACCGCCAACCCCACCGTCACCGCCGGGTTGATGTGGCACCCCGAAATATGCCCGAATGCATAAATCATCCCCGCCACAATGATCCCAAACGCCAGACTGATGACACCGACATCGGCCAGGGTCGCCGGGTGATGCGCCTGCCCCGTCAATATACCGTTGAACGCCGCACACCCCGGCCCGATCAACACCAACAACGCCGTCCCGATCCCCTCGGCCAGGCTTCGGCTCCATAACGAAGGTGCCCGGTCCATCGACTCTCCCCCGCATTTCGGCCCGCCGCTCTCAGCGCCGGATCAGGCCGTGGGGATCGATCACAAACTTCCGGGCCACACCCCGGTCAAAATCTTTATATCCCTGGGGAGCCTCATCCAGTGAAATCACCGTGGCGTTGACCGCCTTGGCGATATGGGCCTTCTCATTCAAAATCGCCATCATCAACTGCCGGTGGTACCTCATCACCGGCGTCTGCCCTGTCACAAAGCTGATCGCCTTTGCCCATCCGAGGCCGATGCGCAACTTGAGCGTTCCCTGTTTGGCATCCTCGTCCACCGCGCCAGGGTCGCCGGTCACGTACAGGCCGGGGATTCCCATCCGCCCGCCGGCCCGGGTGACTTCCATTAATGAGTTAAGAACCGTCGCCGGCGCCTCCCGGTGCTCCGGTCCGTGACCGTGGGCCTCGAAGCCCACGCAGTCCACCGCGCAGTCCACCTCGGGCACTCCAAGAATCTGCTCGATTTGCTCCGGAAGGCTGTCATGTTTAGTGAGATCCACCGTTTCACACCCAAAGCTTCGGGCCTGGGCCAACCGCTCGGCGTTCAGGTCACCCACGATGACCACCGCCGCCCCCAGCAACTGGGCAGAGTGGGCGGCCGCCAGTCCTACAGGTCCGGCCCCGGCCACGTACACCGTCGACCCCGGTTTCACCCCGGCACTCACCGCTCCGTGAAATCCCGTGGGAAAAATGTCCGAGAGCATTGTGAGGTCCAGGATTTTTTCCATGGCCTGGTCCTTATCCGGAAATTTCAACACCTGAAAATCTGCATAGGGCACCATTACATACTCGGCCTGACCGCCGACCCACCCGCCCATGTCGACATACCCGTAAGCAGAACCCGGGCGATCGGGATTCACATTGAGACAGATGTGTGTATTGCCTTCCTTACAATTCCGACAACGGCCGCACGCAATATTGAAGGGAACGGAAACCAAATCTCCCTTCTTGACAAACTCCACATCCCTCCCGACTTCGATGACTTCGCCGGTGATCTCATGCCCCAGCACCAACCCCGGAGGGGCGGTGGTCCTCCCGCGGACCATATGTTGGTCACTTCCACAAATGTTCGTCGAGACCACCTTCAGAATAACCCCGTGCTCACATTTCCGCCCGACATTGAGTGGATTGACCCCCGGCCCGTCTTTCAGCACCAGTTCCGGGTAGTCGATGGTTTGCACCTCGACGTGCCCCGGCCCCATGTACGTGACCGCCCGATTGCCTGGCATCAACCTCTCCCCCTCTCATATATTCGTAGCCTGCGCCTTAAGACTATCAATGGAGGTGTATACAGAACAATATGTTAATTCTATATTTATGCCCGTGCACGATATCTTTTGTCAAACCGAACAATCACAAAAAAGCGACGAGCCGGGGTATAATGAGTTTGTGATCAGAACGAAACGTTCCCAAACCCAGTATCTTTATCGGAGGGATCCATGGGTGCAACAGGAACAACCGGAACGAAAGGACGTGAAGATCGAGCCGATTTTTACCGAAGCCCACCAGTGGGGAGAAGAACTCCTTCGGGAATTGGACGCCATCGTCGAGGAACTCGCCCTCCGTCTTCCCGACGTCTCCTTCCGGATTGAGGATCGCTACGGGGTCTTGGTTCGCGGACGCCGGGCGGACGGCAGTGAAGACCTCCCCCCGGCCCTGTGGCCTGCAGAACCCATCACGGCTCAACGGCGGACTTTTGGCGTCCTGCGCACCGCAAAGGCTTTAGCGCCTCACCAGAGAAGCGGGCTCACAGAGCCTCTACTTCGCCTCGCCCTCAACCTCACAGAACTTTTGGCCTGGGCCGAGACCGAAGCCGAACGCAGAGGGGAAAAAATCCAGCGGTTGCTTCAATCGGGGTTAACCCAGGAGGTTCAGCAACTCCTGCAATTGTGCGGCCTTTTCGATACCGGGCCTTTCGTCCTGGTATCGATGGACTTAAAAGACCATCGCGCCCCTTTCCAACACATGGACGTCTTGCGCAAATTCATGTTGGCCCACATCTGGGGATATCGAACTAAATTTGATTTTCTCGCGTATCGGCCCAATGGACTCACGGGAATTTTCGTGTCCAGAGACCCCGACAACTGGTCAAGACAAGGCAAAGCCTTGTACGAATCCTGGCAAAACTACCGCCCCGACCTCGGACTTCTGATCGTCGTTTCCAGCACACCATCGTTGTCGGATCTTTCCGTCACATTAAAAGAAACGGAGCTTTTGCTCCGTTTTGCCGCTCGCAGTGAACTTCGAGGGGTGATCCCCCCGCTGTTTCACCGGCGAATCAGCCGGGTGCTTGCCCAACTCAGCCCCGAGGCGTTACATACGCTGGTGGAGGACACCTTGGGCCCACTGCTGCTGCCGGAGCACAGCCATCTATTGGAAACCCTCCGCATGTACTTGTTCCTCGGCCAAGGGACGAGCCAAACGGCCGACGCGCTCTTTATCCATCGCAACACGTTGATGTACCGACTCCGCCAGATCGAGCAGATTCTCGGCGTCCAGCTCCGGCGCATTGAGGATGTTTCGGCAATCTGGACCGCTCTCCAGGCAGCGGAACTTCTCGCCATGACCGAGTGAAGGGACCGACAGGCCCCTGGCCTTCACACCGCCCCATACCCAAATCATGGCCCTGCCCCAGGGACCGCTCACACCCACAGACCTACCCTTCAACCCGCTCCATCACCGCCCGGTGCAGCCGATCCACAAGCTCCCGGGCCTGGGCTTCGTCCTTTCCACGGACTCCAAAGTAGATCTTCAGCTTTGGCTCCGTTCCCGAAGGCCGTAAACAGAACCACTGCCCCCCTTCCAACACGAACTTCAGCACATCTGACCGGGGCAACTCCAGCTTCCCCTCACTGCCGTCCGCCCGGCGCACCCGGCTCACGAGGTAGTCCTGCACCTCCATCACTGCCAGCCCCGCCACCTCCCGGGGGGGCGCCTCCCGCCAGCCCTTCATCATCCCCGTCATCCGGGTCTGACCCTCGGCCCCGGGCATGCTCACCGACACCAACCGCTCCCGGTAGTATCCGTACTGGCGATAGAGCTCCTCCAAGCGGTCGAGCAGGGTCTTACCCGATCGCTTGTGGTACGCGATCATCTCTGCCACCAGAGCCGACGCCTGCACCCCGTCTTTATCCCGGACAAAATCCCCGATGAGGTAGCCGCAACTTTCCTCATATCCGAAGACAAAGCTCCTTCCGGTGCCCTCAAGGAGTCCGATCTGTTCCCCGATGAATTTGAACCCCGTCAACACGTCGATGGTCTCGAGACCGTACGCATCCGCCAACGCCCGCCCCATCTCCGAGGTGACGATGGTCTTGATCATCACACCCCTGTCGGGCAGCGCACCAAGATCTTTTCTCCGTCCCAAAATATAATCCAACAAGAGCACGCCGACCTGGTTGCCGTTGAGATATTCGTAATCCCCGTGGCCGTCCGCCACCGCCACCCCCACCCGGTCGCAGTCGGGGTCCGTGGCCAAAGCCGCATCCGCTTTCAACTGCCGGGCCAGTTCCAGAGCCCGGTCGAAAGCCGCGGGATCCTCAGGGTTCGGCGACGACACGGTGCGAAACTCCGGATCCGGGCGCATCTGATCCTCCACACACACCACCCAGTGGCCCATCTCCTTCAGGACCCGGGGCACCAATTTGCCCCCAGTCCCGTGCAGCGGCGTGTAGACCAGCGTCGCCAAAACTCCCGGCCGCCCAGCTCCCCTCTTGTCCACCGCACCGTCCCCCGGGCCTTCGGCCAAGGTCAGCTGCCGCACCCGGGCGACGTACCGATCGTCCATCTCCGACCCGAGCCGCCGCAGCAGCCCCGCCCGGACCGCCTCCTGTTCATCTGCCGTGATCACCGCAAAAGGATCTTCCACCTGGTCGATCTCCCGGACAATCGCCTCGGCCAGGGACGGCACCGCCTGGCAACCGTCCGGTCCGTACACCTTGTACCCGTTATACTCCGGCGGATTGTGGCTCGCCGTGATCACCACCCCCGCCGCCGCCCCAAGCTCCCGCACCGCAAAGGACAACTCCGGGGTCGGGCGAATGTCTTCAAACAGGTAAACCGGAATCCCTGCCCCGGCCAGGGTTAACGCCGTTTCCTTGGCGAATACGTCCGACCATCGCCGGGAATCGTAAGCCACCACCACTCCGCGGTCGGCAGTCCCCTGCCCTTTCAGATACCTCGCAAGCCCCGCCGTAGCCAGGCGCACCGTGAAGCGGTTCATCCGATTGGTCCCCGCCCCCATCACCCCGCGCAATCCTCCGGTTCCAAACCGCAAGTCGTCACCGAACGCTTCTGCCAAAGCCGCGGGATCGCGCTCCAACCGCGTCAGATCTTCAGCCAGATCCGGGTCGGCCATTAAGTGTTTCCTCCAAACCCGGTAGCGCTCTTTTCGTTTCTCGGTCAGCCGATCCCCTGCCGCACTTTCACCCATCCGGCACCCCTCCACCCATCAATTCGTCCGATCATGTCATTTTAACTATACCGGAAAATCTCTCATTCTGTGTAGCCGAACCGGACGGGCAGGGCATCCCCGCGGACTCCATCCGTCGGTTGACCGGGCTCCACTGCTAAAAGCCTTCCGAAAACGAGTGGGCGGGCCGGCCCCTCATCCCCCGTTGTGTGTCGCGCCATACCTCGGGTAGTATAAAAAGGAGCGAAAGGGGCTGACACAATGGGAAAACGCTTCGTCATCATCGGCGGCGACGCGGCGGGGATGAGCGCCGCGTCCCAGATCCGCCGCCTGCAAGCGGACGCGGAAATCCTCGCTTTTGAAAAGGGATCGACCCTCTCCTACGCCCAGTGCGGCTTACCGTATCTCATCGGGGGCGTGGTGCCCGAGGCCAAGAATTTAATCGCCCGCACCCCCGAGGAGTTTCGGGACAAGTACCGCATCCAGGTTTTCATCCGCCACGAGGTCACGAAGATTCTCCCCGAAGAAAACGCGGTGATCGTCAAAAATCTGGCCGAGGGAAGCGAGGAGGGCTTCTCCTACGATACCCTCCTCATCGCCACGGGTGGACACGCCATTTTCCCGCAGTGGGAAGGGCGGGACCTGGAAGGGGTCTTCCCCCTCAAAAATATGGACGACGCCCTCCGTATTCAGGGTTGGGTACAAAAGAAGAATGTCGCCAAGGTGGTCATCGTGGGCGGTGGATACATTGGCCTGGAGATGGCCGAGGCGTTTCATCATTTAAAGAAAGAAGTGGCGGTGTTAGACTTGGCGCCCCAAGTGGCCGGGACCTTTGATCCCGAGTTGGCGCAATTGGCTCAACAGGAATTGGAGCAAAATGGCATCCGCGTGGCGCTGAACGAAGAGGTGGTGGCCCTGCGGGGAGAGAAGGGCCGGGTGACCGGGGTGGAGACGAAGACGGGCTTTTACCCGGCGGACCTCGTGCTCGTGGCCATCGGAATCCTCCCCAACAGCGAGCTCGCCAAAGACGCAGGAATTGAGTTGGGAGTCAAAGGGGCGATCCGCGTCGACGACCAGATGCGGACCAACCGGCCGAACATTTACGCCGCCGGCGACTGCGCCGTTCACTATCATCGAGTCAAGGGGACCGAGGATTACATCCCCCTGGGGACAACGGCCAACAAGCAAGGGCGCATCGCCGGGACCAATATGGGCGGCGGAGAAGCGCATTTTGCCGGAGTCGTGGGGTCGGCGATCATGAAGGTGTTGAATGTGGCCATGGGCAGAACCGGGCTGTCGGAGCGCGAAGCGAAACACCTCAACATTCCGTACGAAGTGGTGTCGATTCGCTCCCGGGACCACGCCGGTTACTACCCGAACGGGGAGCGGCTTCACCTCAAGCTGCTCTATCACAAAGAGAATCGAAAGTTGCTCGGGGCGCAAATCGTGGGGAAACACGGGGTAGACAAGCGGATCGACGTCATCGCTACCGCCTTGTACGCCGGCCTCACCATCGACCAACTGCAGGAACTGGACTTGTCCTACGCCCCGCCCTTCAACTCCGTGTGGGATCCGGTCCAACAAGCCTCCACGGTTGCTGGCCGGTCTTAATTTCGGCCGCGCCCCCCAAACCTTTCGCCAGGTGGTGTACAATGAGAAGATGAGAATCTTCGACCGGGTGAGGGGATACGCATGCAACCGTTTCCGACCACAGCGAGGGAAATTCTGGCCCTGGTCGGCGACCGGGCTACGTACAACCGCGGGAAACGTTATGCTGACGAAGGACGCGTGCAAATCACAAGTCCGCCCGAAGGGAATCTCGCGGTCAGCGGCCGCCAACAATGGGAATGCTCGGTCCTGGGAAGCAAGGAATACCGAGTCGTGATCGAGAAACACCAAGGCGCCCTGGAACTCCTGTGGTGTTCTTGCCCGGCTTTCGGACGAATGGGCGTGTGCAAACACATCACCGCCGCCCTGTTGCATTTGATTGAGTGTGGCTTTGTACAGCGGGAGATTGAGCCGGGCAGCAAGCGCCCTGGAGACGACCGCTCCGGTGCGTTTGTGCAAGAGAGTCCAAACTTCGGGAATGGGAGCCGAAGGGCGGTGGATCAACGGCCCGAGCATGATGACAGCTTGGCATCCGGCGCCAGCACAGGCCAGACCGTCCGCGACAGCAAGGCCCGGGAAAAAGAATCGCAGAAGGCCCGGGTCGCCGTCGCCCACCTCATCCGAAGATTGGGGGACCTGTTGGAATCGGAACACCAACCGGGCGGGACATCGGCCGGGCCGCTCCCCTCCCCGGAGCCTCGGGCGACATCCCGCCTGACCATCGATTATGTTGTCGTTTACGAAGGCCACGTGAGCCTTGAGCTGAAAGCCGGGGTGGACCGCACCTTTGTGGTCAAGAATATCCGGGATTTCATCCGGGATGTTCAGATCGGCGCCCCCCACCCCTTGACTCCGAGGTTCTCGTACCAGCCGGAGTTGCACCACGTCGCCCCCGAGGATTTGTCGATCCTGCGGGTACTCGGCCAAGTGATGGCCGAAGAAAGTTTTTATCGCTCGGTGAACGGGTATTACTCTTATGATCGTAAGTACGGGGATCGCCGTTTGGCACTTCCGCCTGCGGCAGCAGACGCACTCCTTGACGAACTGCGCGGCCGGCAGATCTTCCTGACCCACGGCACCGCCGCCCCGGCGCCCATTTATGTCGCCGAGGATCCACTGCCGAAGGCGGGGCTCGAATTCCGCCTTCTCCCGGGCGACAAAACGACGGAAGGGGGCGTTCGGTTGGATCTCGCCCCCTTGGCCCGGGCTGAGTACTTGGCAACTTACCGGTGGCTGGTGGTAGACGGAACTTTGTATCGCCTGTCCGAACAGGAGGACAATCTGGTCTCCAGCTTCATGCTGGCACTCCGTTCTGAAACGAGACCCGGGGGGTTCCTTCGCCCGTACGAGCGCCCACAGACTCATCTTTCCATCCCCCGGGATCTGGTGGGCACCGCCCTGTCCCTGACCGTTCCGGCTTTGGAGACGATCGGCAAAATTCAGGTCCAACCGTCTTTATCGAAACAGATTGCAAAATTCCCCCTGCGCACCGAGGTCCTCATTGACGAGGGGCCCGACGCCCTTTCCCTGGACGTCTCTTTTCATTACGAGGATGCGGTGTTTCGCCCGGTAGCCGGATCTGCGCCGGAATCTCCCAGCAAGGACGCCGACCGTGCCGTCTCGCCGTCTATGGATAAGTTTTACATCCGAGACATGGATCGGGAAATGCAGGTCATTTCGATCCTGAACGGAGGCCCTGTAACCGTCAAACCGGGTCCCGGGGGACAAGCGAAACTGTCCGTCCCGAAAGACGACGAAACGCTTTATCGGTTTTTTCACGAAACGGTTCCCGCCTTGACGGCCCTGGACCACGTCAGTCTCTACCTGTCCGATGGCGCCTCCGCCTACGTCACCGACGTTCAGCCACAACCAGAGATTCGCTTCGATCTCGACCCGGCCGGGGGCTGGCTGACCGTGCGTTTCGACGTACATGGGGTCGACCCGGCGGAGGTCGAACAGATTCGGCAAGCTCTGCTCCGGGGGATGCGCTACGTGCGCCTCGAGTCGGGTGCCTTTCTCTCCCTGGAAGATGAATCCTTCCGCCGGGCCCGATCGGTGCTCCAAACGGTCCTGGGAGACGCGCGATCCTCATCCCGGAAAGGCCGGGATGCTCGAGGGTTTCGCGTGCCGCTATACAAGACGGCGCTCCTCGTAGACGCCGACGACACCCGGGGTGTAGCCCGGTACAGCGCGGCCGTCCGAACTTTGGTGGAGTCCCTCAGTGACCCGGAAGCCTTGGAAATCGCCCCGCCAACGGGCCTTCGCACCGCTCTCCGCCCCTATCAACTCACCGGTTTTCGCTGGATGAAAACGCTCGCCCACTATTCCCTGGGGGGTATTCTCGCCGACGAAATGGGCCTGGGAAAAACGGTGCAAACCATCGCCTTTTTGCTGTCCGAGCGGGAGACGGCGCCCACCGATCGGCCGTCCCTCCTCGTGGTGCCGGCTTCGCTGATTTATAACTGGGAGGCCGAGTTTCGCCGTTTCGCCCCCTCCCTGCGGGTCATTGTGGCGGACGGGCCACCCGAGAGCCGGAACCAGAAACTGCAAAATCTGCAGGCCGGGGACATCGCCGTCATCTCGTACCCGTTGCTCCGGCAAGACATCGCCCAATATGCGGAAATTCCCTTTGAACATTTGATTTTGGACGAGGCCCAGACTGTCAAAAACCACACCACCCAGATTTTCCGGGCGGTCCAACAGATCCAGGCCCCGAAGCGGTTCGCCCTGACCGGGACGCCCATCGAAAATGCCCTGGACGATCTCTGGTCGATCATCCACACCTTGATGCCCGGGCTTTTCCCGCCCCTTCAGCGGTTCAAAGACCTCTCGCCGGAACAAGCGCGGCGTCGGGTCCGCCCCTTTATTCTGCGGCGGACAAAACAAGATGTCCTCAGAGACCTCCCGGAGCGCACGGAGATGATCCACTGGGTGGAGCTCGACGACAAACAGAAGGCGGCCTACCTGGCATTCTTGAACGACGCCCAACTCCGGGCCCAGCAGCTGATGCAAAAAGGCGGATTGACGGAGAATCGCATCGCCATCCTCGCCCTGATCACTCGGCTTCGCCAGGTGTGCGCCGACCCGGCCCTGGTGGTGCCGGATTACGAGGGAAGCTCCGCCAAACTGGAAGCCCTTCTGGAGTTGCTGCGGGAGTACCAGGCGGCAGGCCGCCGAGCCTTGGTCTTCTCCCAGTTCACCCAGATGCTGGAGCGCATTCGCAGGCGCTTGGCCGAGGAAGGGATCGAGGCCTTTTATCTCGACGGCCGCACCCCGCCTAAAGATCGTTTGGCCATGGCCGACGCATTCAACGCCGGTGAAAGGGGCGTGTTCCTCATTTCCCTGAGGGCCGGGGGGACGGGACTGAACCTCACCGGGGCGGACACGGTGATTCTGTATGACCTGTGGTGGAATCCGGCGGTGGACGCCCAGGCCATCGGCCGGGCGCATCGGATCGGGCAGAAAAATCCCGTCCTCGTGCTCCGGGTGATCGCCAAAGGAACAATTGAGGAGCGGATGTACGCCCTGCAGATGAAAAAACAGGCGTTGTTCGACCGGGTGATCGAGAGTGAAAAAGACCCGTCCGCATTCCGCCTGACGGAAGAGGACGTCCGGGCGCTGTTGTCCCTGACCGAAGCGGACGCCGAAGCCGTGCGCTGAATTAAGAAGCCTTCACCTCGGCCAACAATTTCATCACCCCGGCGGCCAGGGCCTTCACCCCGATGGGCAGGGCGTCCTCATCCACGGTAAACCTGGGGTGGTGGTGCGGATACACAATACCCTTATCCGGATTCCCCGCGCCGATGAAGAAGAAGCTCCCCGCCACCCGGGATTGATAAGCGGAAAAATCTTCTCCCCCCATCGTGGGCACGGCTTCGACGATCACTTCGGGGCCAAAAGCTTCCTCGAGCCCCTCCCGAAGCCACGCCGTCACAGTCGCATCGTTGATCACCGGCCGGTATCCGTGGGTGTACTCAAAATCGTACTCCGCCCCGTGGGCTTCGGTCACCCCCTTCAGAATCCGCTCAATCCACTGGGGCGCCTGCCGCCGCAACTCCGGATTAAAACAGCGCACCGTCCCCCACAATTCCGCCGATTCCGGAATAATATTGTCCGCCGTTCCGGCCATAAACCGCGTCACCGAGACCACCAGCCGATCCAGTGGGTCCACATAGCGGGACACAATGTGTTGCAGGTTTGTGACCACCTGGGCGCCCACGGCGATGCTATCCACGGTGAGATGCGGCTGAGCCGCGTGCCCGCCCCGCCCGCGAATCACGATCCGGAACCTGTCCGGCGAAGCCATGAGTTCCCCGGCTTTCACGCCGATTTTACCGACCTCCAAGGGAATCCAGAGGTGCGCCCCGATCACCGCCTGCACCCCGTCCAGCACCCCGAGATTCACCAACTCCTGGGCACCTCCGGGAAACAGTTCTTCTGCGTGCTGAAACAAAAACCGCACCTCGCCCCGCAGCCGTGGGCGAAGCTTGGACAGGACCCGGGCTACCCCCAGCAGCATCGCCGTGTGCCCGTCGTGCCCACAGGCGTGCATCACCCCGGGATTCGTCGAGGCGAAGGGCAGATCATTCTCTTCCTGGATCGGCAAAGCGTCCATGTCCGCCCGCACCGCCACCACCGGGCCGGGGGCCTCCCCGATCAACCGGGCCACCACGCTGGTCTTCGTCGGCCGACTCAGCTCAAAACCGCCAAAAGACAGCAGGGTATCGTAAACGAATTGCGCCGTATTCTCTTCCTGAAACGACAACTCCGGATGGGCGTGCAAATACCTCCGCCAAGTCACCACATCGCCGCCCGCCGCTGCCGCCAACGCCGACAGTTCCTCGGCCAAAATCGCCAAGACGCCCCCTCCTCCCCACTACGTGCCCATTTCGGCTGACTTACGGACATCTGAATTTTATTACGATACCGCCCGGGATCGCAATAAACGTTTGTTTCTTAATTGAGTGCCACGGGCCCCGGCGGGCATTTTCCGGAGCCCACCACCATGGCCTGGCCCTGCGTGAGCCGACGGCCGCACCCCAGCCCTCCGGCCCCTCAGCAAAAACACAACCCGGATCCTGACGACACCCCGGGCCGGATCCATCACCGCTGGAACCGCACGGGCACCATCACCACATCCTGTTTCGACCCGTCCCGGGGGCTCGCCGCGTAAACCATCAACATCCCCGCCGGATTCGTCGGGGCCTTATAGGCGAAATTTTTGTCGATGGTCATCCATTCCGGCGCGCCCGCTCCGGACAACACTTGATCCAGGAGGACATTGTGACCATCTTCCAAATACACGTGAATCTGGCCCTCGAAGGCCCGGGCTTTGCCCTGGAGGTGGAGCGATGTTCCTGTCAGTGTGTGCTCGGGCTTGGGCGCCGTCACCATGATGTTCGGCTCCACCAAACCCGGGGATTTCGGCGCCCTGGGCCCTTCAAAAATCAGTTCATACGCAGTGGCCGAGGCCGGCGTCTCCACCACATCCACCGGATAACTGATCACCTGGGCGTACAGTTTGCCCGGCTCGGGATCACGAAAGACGGCCCTAACCTGAAGGTGCCCGCTTGGCAACTGTTTGATTTCTTGCACCTCGACCGTATAGCCCGGATTCGGGCTTGGGCCCCGGCTGACCATCAGGTACCTGGTCCTGCCAAAGGTAAAAAATCCCCAGAAGGGCCGCTCACGATTGGCCCGCACCCAATCGCCCATCTCCGCCGCGGGATAGTCCCCCTCCGCCACGTGCCGGACCGCCAGCTTTTTGACCTGCGAACCGTTCGCATCGTTGGGATTCGTCGCGGTTGCCCCCTTCTGCCCATCCGAGGCGGACGCCGTGTCCCCGGCCCCTTCCGGCACCGACGCCCCGCCGCCCTGACCCGGCGCGGATGGTGCCGCCGCCCCGCAGGCCGAAAGCACCAGCGCCGCCGACACCACGCCCGCCATCGCCGTCATCCCCCGTCTCCACACACCGCCACTCGCCATGGCCCTCACCTCGCGAATGTGGGTAGGCCGCCATGTGGATAACAGCCTTCCAAGACCACCATAGCATACTTCATCCCGGGTGGGCGAGGGGAGATGTTATACAGGAGGGCTTTACGCCCGATTTGCGTTACAATGTGAGATAGATCCTCATTCAAAGGAGCGAATCCCATGTGGAATGACACTGCCGTCACACGCATGTTAAGCATTCAATACCCCATTATCCAGGCCCCCATGGCGGGAGGGCCCACGACGCCTGAACTCGTCGCCGCGGTGTCCAATGAAGGCGGACTCGGTTTTCTCGGAGCCGGATATATGTCGCCCGACTCCATCCGAGCCGCCATTCGCCGGATTCGTGAACTCACCGATCGGCCATTTGGAGTAAACCTGTTTATTCCAGACCAGAACATCCAAGTGGACAGGGAAGTCGTCAAGGCCATGATCCATCATTTAAAATCCCTCGAGGCGTTACCCGAGGAGGTGGGGAGGGAGATTGACAGCATTCCCATCGAAAATGCCCCCGGGGATACGTTTACCGAACAGTTGGAAGTCATCTTAGAAGAACGCATTCCCGTCTTTAGCTTCACTTTCGGCTGCCCGACCCAAGAACAGATCACAGAGTTGAAATCCCGCGGAATCCGAGTGATCGGCACGGCCACCAGCGTGGCGGAAGCCGTATACCTCCAGGAGGCAGGTGTGGATGCCGTCGTGGCCCAGGGTTGCGAAGCGGGCGGCCACCGCGGGACCTTTCTCGAAGCACACTCGTCTTCCCTTATCGGCACCATCACCCTGGTTCCCCAAATCGTGGACAGAGTCCGCATTCCGGTCATCGCCTCCGGAGGGATCATGGACGGCAGAGGGATCGCCGCTTGCCTCACCCTCGGGGCGTCCGCCATTCAAATGGGCACCGCCTTTCTCGCCAGTCGGGAGAGCGGCGCACACCCGGCCCACAAGAAAGCCCTGCTCCACAGCCGCGACACCGAGACTGTCATCACAGACGCCTTTTCCGGAAAACCCGCCCGGGGCCTCAAAAACACCTTTATTTCGTGGATGGAACAATATGACGTCCCAATACCACCGTATCCCATTCAGAATGCCCTCACCCGCCCCATTCGCAACTGGGCCGCACGACAAGCCGATCCCGAATTCATGTCTCTGTGGGCCGGCCAGGGTTCCGCCCAGAGCCGGGACGCGAGCGCGAGAGACATCGTCCGGCAACTCATTCAAGAGGTGGAACGGGCGATCGGCAAGGCGACCGGTTGAACCCGGTTGCCTGGCCACGAGGAACCCCCACTGAAGGGAGGTACCCCATACCCCGTCGACGCCTTACGTCCGCAGTTCCCAGAAGAAGACAAATGGCACGTGTCCCATTTATCGAATTGGAGTTCACCAAATCCCTCATCATGCTCCAACAGCCTGGTCTTGACGTATTCCAACTGTGCCTGGATATTGTCAAGCCTCCTGCGAACTCCCCAAGGATCCGCCGCAAAGCCTCCTCGTCCATACCCCGTACCCACCTCGCCAAAAGCCACATTCGCCATAATGTTGCGCTGAAACTGGGGCGGGATACGACTCTGTCCATGTCTCCGAGTCAACCAAGGGTCGATGAAATTATCCTGTTTGTGGGCTGACAGAGACGCACTTTTTTACGTATAATGGAAATCAATGAGGAGAGAAAACGCATGGATAACAGCTTCACCGGATGATTGACTCCTTGCCGGACGATAGAGCGGCGTTTAGCGTCGAGAAACTGACTGAATTTATCGTGGGCGTCGATGCCACCTCTACCGGCCGATGAAAGAAGCAGGAGTGGAGTTTGAACTCGGAGACTCCGAGTGATGTTGGAAGGTGGGATGGCGGATGGAAGTCCAGCTTGACCCCAAACAGTTTGAACGGTGGGAACGTATCGACGGTGTGATTTACGACATGACCCCGTCGCCTTCAACAGAACACCAAAGGATTGTGGGCAGACTGTTTCGTGACATAAGCGGATATCTAAAAGGAAAAACGTGTGAATGTTTTACTGCACCATTTGATGTTTACCTGGATGGTGACAAATCGGGAAATTATGTGCAACCAGACATCACAGTCGTGTGTGATCCATCGAAACTGCGTCCGCATGGATGTGTGGGCGTTCCGGATATGGTCGTGGAAGTTCTGTCACCTGCTACAGCATACAAGGACAAGACGGTCAAGCTCCGGGCCTACAAGGCTGCAGGAGTTCGTGAATATTGGATTGTCGACCCACACCACCAGATTGTAGAAGTCTATCGACTGACTGATACCAACGTGTTCCCGACAGTACACAACAAGGACGAAACGGTCACGGTAAGCATCTTTGAAGGGCTGGACATCGACCTACGGGACATATTCTAAATGACCGGGGTGGCTAGGGCGTTCCGGTGGGTCGTCATCTCGCCTCCTTATTCTGGAATGCATACCTTTCTACCCGATCAGTGGTTGCTGCTGTGGTTTCTCGGAAGACTGCCCGAGGTGTCCTACGGGTCGGAGGGACTGATCCGCCACCCCAGTCCCGGGGAGTTTGTGGCCGAGATTCGGCGGGTGTGGATGCGGGTCGGACAAGGTGTGCGCCCCCAGGCCCCCACCAGCTCACCGACTTCCCACAAACGGCGCCCTATCTTTACACCTCCCCGACAAACCTCCCCTCCACCGCGACGAGATGCCCCTTTTTCACCACGGCGCGGACGTGATTCACCCCAAAACGATAGACGAGACTACAAAGGAGGAATATTACGACACGCTGTACAGGTCGTCCCAGGGCTGGCACGAAGCTGGACACGGTCTGACACCTTGGTTGGAATATGTTCTGACCGTCATCTTAGCGGCGTACCGGCGATTTGAACAGCGGGTGGGAGCTATTCAGGAGCGTCAAAAACGGGGATGGAAGCAGGCGCGCATCGAAGAGGTGGTGCGCAGGTTCGTCGCGGATTTCACGATTTCGGATGTGGAGGAACTGTGCCCCGGGATCAGCCGGCCTACCATTGCCCGTGCGCTGAACAAGATGAGCAAAGGCGGTCGCATCCGCTGTATCAAGAAAGGCCGCAACGCCAGGTGGGTGAAAAATCCTGATGTCACAACCGAGTGTTAAGCTATTACCCCGGCACATCTGCACATTCCCGTCTTGACACATCCCGCCAAAAGCAAACGTCAAGGCCGTGTTAAGATAATGTAAAGACTTCTAGGGTTTACGGGAATTGTCCCAAGGCTGTACACTGGGTCTAGAGGCCGGGAAATACAGCCTCTCAGTGGGAGGAATTCGGTGGCAAAGCGAATCGGCATTCTTGCGGCTGCGGCCTTGATCACCATCGGTCTTATCTCCATCATGACAGGCCCCTTTCGCGACAATCGCATCGTCACGATAGCGGGCGACATCCTGTTGGGGGTCCTGTGGTTTGTCGCCATAAGGTTTTTGGGCGCCAACCGGAAAAGCCCGGGGATCCGTAAGCAACCGCCGGCGACCCGCCCGTCTGTTTCCGGGAGTACCCGGACCCAAACGGGTTCCCGGGGCCAGGCTCAGCCCGACTGGGGAACCGTCCCAAAAGGGTTGGATTTGCAGACCGGCACGCCCCTGGAGCCCTTGGCAGAAAGATTGGACGCATCCCTAGACCCGGCCTACGTGGAGAAGGTCAAGAATCGTTGCCTCAAAGATCACCCGGAGTGGACACCCGCGGAGTTCGATTGGGCCTTATTCGAGCTCAAACGCTTTTTCCTCTTGTCGGCCATTCTCCGCTACACGCCCATGTACAGCCAGACGGTGGACGAAGTGTGGCACACCATGCTCCTGTTCACCCGGGAATACGAGGATTTTTGTACCCGATTTGCCGGCCGGATGATCCACCACCTCCCGAATCCCGAGCCCATCCTCAACCCCGGGGAAAGGGCGTGGTTCGATTGGAACTATCACCAGATTTTTCATCCGCTCCCCTACAGTTGGTTCGCGTGGAACGGATTTTTCCGTTATCCGTTGCCCGCCGATCTCATTCAGGAGTTTGAGAAAAGCGAGTTTTCAGCCTTGCAGGAAAAATATTTCCGTCCGGATACTCCTTACGCCCAGTGGCTGATCAACGCCCTGCAGGACCAGATCAATCAGGCAAAAATGAAGCTCGCCAGGAGTTCGGGAAGCACGAAAGGTCGCCGGACGACCAAAAAATCGCACATCTCCACCCTCGTCACCGGTGCCGCTTCGATGGTTTATTTTTCCTTGGCCGCACCGGAACAGTTCGCCGCGAGAATGACCTCCGCATCTCCGGAGGCGGCAGCCGCTGCCAAACGGGACCGCTCGAGCGGCGGCAGTTCCTGCGGAACCGGAGTGTACTACTGGGGGGATGGCGACTCCCACCACCATCACTCCCCGGATCACGACGGTTCATCCTGCGGGGGCAATTCGTGCGGAAGCTCGGGCCACAGCGGCAGTTCCTGCGGAAGCGGCTGCGGAGGCGGATGTGGCGGGAGTTGAGGGGGCGGCAACCTAGGGCGAATGTTCGATAATGGCGGCCCGCCCCTTCGGAACGAGCCGTTGCTCACCGGGCTCAACCTGAAAACAGGGCCTGTGGACTGGATGGACAACTAAAAGTGAGTTGTCCCCAAGTTCCACAGGCCCTGCTCGAGTGAGGCCGAACCGCCCGACCCCTTGATCTTAACAGCCAGTCACTCCGCACGCTTCTCCTCCATATAACAACTGTAGACACCGGGGGGAGCCATTTTCGTCAAGCAGCCAATTCCTCCAGAGACTTGCCGGGTTCGATGCGCCGGGTCGCAAGAATAACAAGGCCGGACA
>NZ_JAILZZ010000009.1:0-79591 GCF_023512215.1 Kyrpidia sp.
TGGTGAACCGCCGGATGCGGACCCGCATGTCCGGTGGTGTGAGAGGACGGGGGCTAGCCGCCCCCTCCTACTCGATTGCAGTTTACCAAAAGTTGCTGTAACATATAATCAGTTACTAATTAGCGAAGGTCTTGGTGTTGCTATGAAATTGGACAGCAATTATCATTCAGTGTTTAAGCTCACTTATCACCTCGTCTTGGTGGTCAAGTACCGCCGAAAAGTTATCAACGATCAAGTGGCCGCACGCATTAGGGAAATCGGAGAATATATAGCACCAAGGTACAACATTACGTTCTTGGAATTTAACCATGACCGCGATCACGTGCACATACTCTTCAGTGCCCACCCCAACAGCACTCTGTCGAAATATATCAACGCTTTTAAAAGCGCCTCGTCACGGTTGGTGAAAAAGGAGTTCCCGGAAATCAGGAAACACCTCTGGAAAGAATATTTCTGGTCCCGCAGTTTTTGCCTTTTGACTACCGGGGGAGCTCCGATGGAAGTGATCAAAAAATACATCGAGTCCCAGGGTGAGAACAATGATCATCGTACACCGGTTTCACATCGAGCCAACTAAAGAGCAAGAGCAAAAGCTGTTTCAGACCCTGGAGCTTTGCCGCCAGCTATACAACGCAGCCCTGGAGCAAAGAGAAATTTGTTATCGGCAAAGAGGCAAGTCACCTTCTTGCACCGCACAAAAAAATGAACTACCGGCATTTAAGAAAGAATTTCCGGAATACAAACAGGTCAATGCTCAAGTCCTGCAGGATTGCCTGCAGAGGTTAGACCATGCGTTCCAGCGGTTTTTTGCTGGCCTGGCCGGGTATCCGCACTACAAAGATCAGAACCATTACCGTTCTTTCACCTACCCGCAGGCGGACAAGCAGGACCATTTCAAAAAAATCGGCCATATTTATTTGCCTAAGATTGGGTACGTCAAAATGAAAGCTCACTTTGAATTTAACCCGGCCAAGGTCAGCCGAATCAATGTCAAGTACCACGGCGGCAAATGGTACGTCAATCTGACCTCGGAAATCCAAGAGTCCGAAGGAGTAGACATTGTTAACAAGGTGGGTATTGATGTTGGCCTTTTAACCTTCGCCGCACTCTCAGACGGCACGAAAATCGACAACCCGAAATACTTTCGTAAATCCGAAAAGAAATTGGCCAGGTTGCAAAGACGGCTTTCCCGCAAGAAAAAAGGTTCAAACAACCGAGGGAAGGCTAAAGCGAAAGTAACCAGGCTGCATGATAAGATTGCCAATCAGCGGAAAGACTTCTTGCACAAGATTTCCCACGGCGTCGTCCAAAAATATGACTGGATCGCCGTCGAGGATTTGTCGGTGAAGAACATGATGAAAAATCGCCATTTGAGCAAAAGCATTGCCGACGCTGGCTGGAGCAAGTTCATCAGCTACATCGAATATAAAGCCAAAAAGTTTGGCAAGGTTCTGGTGAAAGTTCCTCCAGTCGGCACGTCCCAAACCTGTGTATGCGGGCATCCGGTTCCCAAAGACCTAAGCGTCCGGATACACCAATGCCTGCATTGCGGGCTGACCGCCGACCGGGACGTGGTCTCGGCGATGGTCATCCTGCAAAGGGTGAATTAAGTAAGATCTTAGTAGGGCTGGAAGCACCCGAACTTACGCCTGGGGAGATTGTGTAAGACCCATGTGGCTGCGGTCGATGAACCAGGAAGCTCCCGCCTCTAAGCGAAAGCGGAGGCGGGAGAGGCTTCACGAAATACAAGTCGAGTCCGAATCGCACAGACTTTAGCAGAAAATGCATCATTGTTCGGATTATTGCCAACTGAAAGGAGTGAAACGGTGGATGAACGTGTCCAGCGCCATCCATGACCTGCGCGCCCTGCTGGCTGACCCGGACCGAGTCACGGTGAACGAAACAATCTTGGAGCACCATAGTCACGATCTGACTTATCACGCCCCCCATCTTCCGGAAGCGGTGGTCTTTCCCACCGACACCCAGGAGGTGAGCCGCATTGTACGATTTGCCAATGAAAACGGGATTCCTGTGGTACCCTTTGGGGTTGGCAGCAGCCTGGAAGGGCACGTCATCCCCGTTCGGGGCGGCATCACGTTGGATTTGAGCCGAATGAATCAAATTCTGGAGATCCGGCCCCAGGACTTTCTCGTCCGCGTCCAGCCCGGAGTCACCCGAAGCCAACTCAACCAAGCCTTGCGGAGGCACGGATTATTTTTCCCCGTTGATCCGGGGGCGGATGCCACCCTCGGTGGCATGGCCGCCACCAACGCCAGTGGAACCAACGCGGTGCGCTACGGGGCGATGCGGGGGCAGGTGTTGGGCCTGGAGGTGGTGCTTCCGGACGGGCGGATCATTCACACCGGGGGACTGTCGGTCAAGTCTTCGGCAGGGTATTATTTAACTGGGTTGTTCGTCGGCTCGGAAGGAACCTTGGGCGTGATTACCGAGGTGATTTTGCGCGTCTACGGCATCCCGGAGCATACGGCGGCGGCCAGGGCCGTGTTTCCGGATGTCGAGTCGGCCGGACGAGCGGCGGTGGCTCTGATTGGATCGGGGATGACGGTGGGGCGGGTGGAGCTGGTGGATGCCAAAACCATCGTGGCGGTGAATCGCTTCAAAGGCACCGATTACCTGGAAAGTCCGACCCTGTTTCTCGAATTTGGCGGCGGACGAAAAGCGGTAGAAGAAGATATCCGCCTGGCTGAAGAGTTGGTGAATAGTGAGGGTTGCCAGACCTTTGTCTATGAACACGACCCCGAGGCGGTGGCTAAGCTTTGGGAGGCCCGCCATCACGCGGCGTTGGCGCTGATGGCAATGGCGCCCGGGAAAAAGATGATGACCACCGATGTTTGTGTCCCCATTTCCCATCTGCCGGGTGCCTTGCATGCGGCTCGCGAGTTGATGGAGAGGCGGGGGATGGATGGATTTATTCTCGGGCACGTGGGGGATGGCAATTATCACGCCGGGTTCGCTGTAGATGCTGACAACCCCGAAGACATCGCCCGGGCGGAAGAGGTGAATGCCGCGATTGTGCGCTATGCCTTGGAGCGGGGTGGAACCTGCACTGGAGAACACGGGGTCGGTATGGGGAAACGCAAGTATTTGCCGGAAGAGCATGGAGAGGCGGTTGAACTGATGCGGGGAATCAAGGCGTTGATCGATCCCAAAGGGATTATGAATCCCGGCAAGGTGATTCCAGACTGATGAGCGGCGCGCCGACCGGGATGTGCCGACGGACCTGCTCGGCCGGGGTCCACGAAAGGGGAGAAGAGGATGGATGTGTATCGGGCGGACGAGCCCAAACCGCTGTATCGGGTGCTCGATGAAGAAGGGTCACCCGTGGGACCTGTACCGGATCTCGCGGAAGACCGGCTTGTCGGGATGTATCGGGGGATGGTCCTTGCTCGCACCTTTGACGAACGCGCTTTGAATCTGCAGCGGCAGGGACGGATCGGGACGTATGCGCCCTTTAGCGGTCAGGAGGCGGCCCAGATCGGCAGTTTCGCGGTCCTAGAAAAGGACGACTGGGTGTTTCCGAGCTATCGCGAACTGGCCGGGCTGATTTATCACGGATTGCCCATGGAGCGGGCGTTGCTTTACAGCATGGGTCATCCGGACGGGGCCAAGGTGCCGGAGGATTCTCGCATGTTTCCCGTGCAGATCGTCATTGCCTCGCAACTCCTCCACGCCGTGGGGGCGGGATGGGCCTGCCGTCTGAAGGGCGAGCGGAGCGTTGCCGTTTCGTATTTTGGCGATGGCGCGACCTCCGAAGGGGATTTTCATGAAGCGCTGAACCTCGCCTCGGTGTTCAGCGTGCCGGTGGTTTTCTTTTGTCAGAACAATGGGTGGGCGATCAGTGTCCCCGTGTCTCACCAAATGAGGTCGGCGACTGTGGCGCAACGGGCGGTGGCGTACGGGATCGAAGGGATTCGCGTGGACGGAAACGATGTTCTGGCCGTCTATGAAGGGATGCTCCGGGCTGTAGATCGGGCCCGGGCCGGGGAGGGGCCGACCTTGGTTGAGGCGGTGACCTACCGGTTGGGACCACACACCACAGCGGACGACCCCACCCGATACCGGGATGAAGAGGAGCTGAAAAGGTGGCGGGAACAGCGGGATCCCATCGTGCGATTCCGGAAGTTTCTTGAAAAACGGGGGATCTGGTCCGAAGAGCAGGAGCGCGCCGAGTGGGAGCGAGCAAGGCGCATGGTGGACGAGGCGGTGGTTCGGGCGGAGTCTTATCCTAAAGCGGATCCATCTTTCGCTTTTGAGCACGTATACGCCTTGATGACACCCGACCTGTCCAACCAGAGGGACGAGTGGAGGGCCCGCGCCTCCCGGAGGGAGGGAATGCAATGAGAGAGATGACGATGATCCAGGCCATTCACGAGGCGATGAAGATGGCCTTGGAAAGCGACGATCGGGTGATGGTGCTCGGGGAAGACGTCGGGAAGAATGGCGGAGTGTTTCGGGCCACCGAGGGGCTTCAGGCCCACTTCGGGCCGGATCGGGTGGTGGACACCCCCTTGGCGGAGTCGGCGATTGTGGGGGCGGCCGTCGGGCTGGCCGTGGCGGGGATGCGGCCGATCGCGGAGATTCAATTTCTGGGATTCATCTATGAGGCGATGGACCAAATCGCCGGTCAGGCGGCGCGAATCCGTTTTCGCTCCGGGGGGCAGTATTCGGCGCCGATAGTGATTCGAGCGCCTTTTGGCGGGGGCGTGCGAACCCCAGAGTTGCATTCGGACAGTTTGGAGGCTTTGTTTTTGCACACGCCGGGCCTCAAAGTGGTCATGCCCAGCAATCCCCGGGATGCGAAGGGGCTGCTTCTGGCGGCGGTTCGCGATCCGGATCCCGTCCTGTACCTGGAGCCGCTAAAACTGTACCGGGCCTTTCGCGGAGAAGTTCCCGAAGAGTGGTACGAGGTGCCTATCGGCCGGGCCCAGGTGGTGATCCCGGGGCAGGACGTGACCGTTATTGCTTGGGGCCCCACGGTCCCCGTGGCGGTGCGGGCGGCCCGGTCGGCCCAGGAGGCTTGGGGCCATTCCTGTGAGGTGATCGATCTGCGCACGATAGCGCCCATGGACACGGAAACCCTGGTGGCTTCGGTGGAGAAAACGGGGCGGGTGGTGGTGGTTCACGAAGCTGTGCGCAGCGGCGGGGTGGGGGCAGAAGTGGCGGCGCGGCTGGCGGAGAGCGCGTTTCTTTCCTTGGCGGCGCCGATGGTTCGAGTGACGGGTTATGACACTCCCTATCCGCCCCCGGCCATTGAGGACGCCTGGTTGCCGAGCGTTGATCGGGTCGTGGAAGCGATTCACCGCGTTGCAGCATTTTAAGACCGTCCAAAGGTTTCTTCGGCTTTGGGAATGGAGGTTGCCATGATTTACCAGTGGAGATTGCCCGATGTGGGGGAAGGGATTCACGAGGCGGAAATCGTTCGTTGGCGAGTGCAGCCCGGTGAGGTGGTCACCGCGGATCAGGTGCTACTCGAGGTCCAGACTGACAAGGCGACGGTGGAGATCCCAAGCCCAGTTGCGGGAAAGGTCGTGGAGGTACACGGGGACGAAGGACAGGTGGTGCCTGTCGGAACGGTGTTGGTGGAGATCGAGACCGAGGAGGGACAAGTGCCGGGACTGAGAGGGGTTGCGGCGGCCAACGGCATGGCGGCGGGATCTGCTACCAGTGGCGTTGTGGGCCGGGAATCGGAGCGGCGGGTGCCGCCGGGCAGTCCGGGTACTGGCAATGGATTTCAGCGAGCCAAGGCGGCCCCGGTGGTGAGGCGGCTCGCCCGGGAACTCGGGATCGATATCAATCAGGTACCCGGGACGGGTCCGGGGGGCCGAGTTCTGGAGGAGGACGTGCGGGCCTTTGCCGCCCGGGGAGGTGACCGGGATCTGGGGGTCGGCACTCCCGGCCCGGAGGTTCAGGTTGGGGAAGGTAGTCCGGAGACGGGCGCTCAAACGTTGTCCACTGCGGAACCGAAGGGACAAGAGGCCGTCTCCCCAGTTGGCGCCCGGGAAGCAGAGGGTTCCTTCGCTCCAGGGCAAGACGCGGACGAGCAGAGGATCCCTCTTCGGGGGGTTCGCCGGGTCATCGCGGAACATATGGTGCGGTCAAAATTTACGATCCCCCATGTGACGGGGATGGACGAAGCAGACGTGACCGAGTTGGTGGCTTTCCGGCGGCAAGTGGAGGAAAGTGCCGCCGAGGGGCAGGTCAAGATCACGTATCTGCCTTTTATCGTGAAGGCTGTGGTGGCCGGGTTAAAAGCGTATCCGTATTTCAACGCGGTTCTCGATGACGAACGCCGGGAGATTGTCGTCAAGCGCCGCTACCACATCGGTATTGCGGTGGATGCGCCGGATGGTCTGTTGGTTCCGGTCGTTCACGATGCCGATCGCAAAAGTGTGCTGGAGATCGCGGAAGAGATCGAAGAGCTGAAGGAGAAGGCCCGGTCGGGGTCCTTGTCTCCGGACGAGATGCGGGGCGGGACGTTTACAATCAGCAATATCGGTTCGTTCGGCGGCCTGTTTGCCACTCCGATTATTCACTATCCCCAGGCGGCGATCCTAGCCACGGGGAAGATCGTCCGGCGGCCTGTGATGTTGGAGGATGACCGGGTGGTGGGGCGATGGATGATGCCGATTTCCCTGACCTTTGACCATCGAATCATCGATGGGGCCGCGGCCACTCGGTTTATGGGATACATCATGCAGCTTCTCGGCAACCCGATGCAATTGATGGTTCGGATCTAAGAGGGGCTGAGCCATTTCCGAGGGTTGGAGACCGACGACGCAGAATCGGATAGGTGCCAGATGCACAATTGATCGGTCTGCGGTATACTACCTCTGTGGGTATTCGGAAGGAGGATTAGGCATGTCGAAAGAAGTGACGGATGCCACGTTCGCCAGTCGAGTCGAGCAGGTGGCCGGGCCGGTATTGGTGGACTTTTGGGCGCCTTGGTGCGGGCCTTGCCGGATGTTGGCTCCAGTTCTTGATGAACTTGAAAAAGAATGGGCTGGAAAACTGGAGATTTATCGGTTGAATGTCGACGATAATCCGAGCACGGCGGGCCGTTTCGGAATCATGAGCATCCCCACCCTGCTCTTGTTCAAAAATGGGCAGGTGGTCCAGCAGGTGATCGGTTATCAGAACAAAGCCCGCTTGTCGGCGACCCTTCGGCCCCATTTGAGCTAAAGGGCCTTGATCGCCGGAGTCGAGTATTCTATAGTGTGAGGTAATAGAAGGGGTAAGGCGTAGACGAGGACCAGTACAGAGGTGTAAGACGGCCCCAGAGAACGGGCTCGTGGCTGAGAGGCCCGCGCCGTCCCCTTTGGAACCCCCCTCGGAGCTGCTGCCGGAGCGGACCGCCGTGGATCCGTGAAGGTGAGCCGTGGCCGGGCGTTAACCGGATCCGGGTTGTCCGGGATGAGGGGGCCGACGAGGCCAACGAAGGTGGTACCGCGGAAGGGGCTCTTCCGTCCTTTGAGACGGGAGAGCTTTCTTATTGCCGCGAGGATCGGATCGCGTGGAGAGGAGAGCCGGGTAATGATCGAGAAGAATCTATCTTTTCTCGGCGCCGGGGCGATTGCCGAGGCATTGATTCGGGGATTGTTGGATGCCGGGGCGGCCCGGGCGGACCGGATTCGGGTCGCCAATCGCTGGGACGGGCAAAAAAGGGACAGCCTGGCTCGGCGGTACGGCGTGGTGGCGGTGGAGCGCCCTGAAGCGATTCGCCTGGGCGAGGTGCTGATTCTGGCCATGAAACCGAAAGACGCCGGAGACGCGTTGGTCGAGGTGAGGGATCACCTGCTGGGCCAGCCCCTGATCCTTTCGGTTTTGGCGGGCATTCCGACGGAATGGATCGAGCGGCAGCTCGGGGGACAGATTCCAGTCATCCGGGCTATGCCAAACACCTCTTGTCGGGTGGGGGAATCGGCCACGGCCCTGGCCCCGGGCCGTTACGCAACGGCGGAACAGATGAATCTGGCGGAACAGATCTTTGCTGCTGTCGGCCGAGTGGTGGTGGTGCCAGAAAGCCAGATGGATGCGGTCACGGGGTTGTCGGGAAGCGGTCCCGCTTACGTATATTACCTGGCTGAAGCACTGATGGCATCGGGCAGGGAGATGGGTTTGGACGAGAAGGTATGCCGGGGGTTGGTGGAACAGACGCTTTACGGAGCGGCGCTCATGCTCCGCAATACCGAGGAGTCGCCGGAGACCCTGCGGCGGCAAGTCACCTCCCCGGGAGGGACCACGGAAGCGGGAATCCAGGTGTTGGAGCTGCGCCACGTGGCGGAGGCGCTCCGGGAGGCGGTGCGAAAGGCGGCGGAGAGGAGCCGGGAGTTGCAAGAGGCTTTTGCTGAGTCTGCGGCCTCGGAGGCCGATGGGTAAGCGGCCGCTCTTGACAGTGGCGACCCTCTGAGCGGTCAAAGCCGGAAAGCCGCCCGCATTGGATCGTAGGGCGGCTCGGCCAGTGAGGTGGGCCTGCCCGGTTTGACGCGGCTACTGGACTTTCTCCATCCGGCGCCTATGGATCTCTGCCATCCAGCGCTCGTAAAGGGCATCGGACAGATCGACGTGGGGTTCGTGGGGCATGTGGAGCCGCCGGTGCTCCGGCGAGAGCTGTGCCAAGGATTGGGCAGCCGTCCGTCGGGCGGTATCCGGCGTAATCTTATCGATCAGTCGACGACCGTCGCGGTACACCGGGCGGAGCAGTCGGATGGCTTCGTAATCGGTGACCACCTTTTGTTTCCAGCGATATTCCGGATGAATCATTCGCAGAGGACCTTTTGGGTCTTCTTCGTCCTCCAAAATGATGAGGTCGCCGACAAACTGTCCATCCTTCAAAAGGCGCACCACGTTCTTGCGGCCGGGCAAGGTGACCTTGGTGGGGTTTTCCGAGAGTTTGATCGGGGTGCTCAGGTGGCGTTCCCCGTTTTCCTCCCATTCAATTGCCGCCAGCTTGTAGACTCCGCCCAATGCGGGGTCGGACCGCGCGGTGATCAAGTTCGTCCCGACGCCAAAGGCGTCGATGGGCGCGCCTTGGGCCAAAAGGTCTCGAATAACGAACTCATCCAGATCCGAGGAAGCGATAATCTGGGCGCCCGGAAACCCGGCCTCATCCAGAGCCTTTCGACAGACTCGGGACAGATAGGCGAGGTCCCCGCTGTCGATGCGCACCCCAATCGGTTCGTATCCCTTCTCCCGGAGCTTTCGGAACACAGCAATGGCGTTGGGCAAGCCACTGCGCTCCACGTCGGTGGTGTCTACGACAAGAAGACATTGGTCGGGAAATGCCTCGGCGTAGGCGGTAAAAGCCTCAAGTTCCGCTTCCTTCGCCTGATCCGGAGACTGGACGTCACGGTGAAAAGCGAGAACAAAGCTATGGGCCATGGTTCCCGTAATGGGTATCCCGAATCGGCGTCCCGCTTCAGTTGTCGCGGTTTTACTGACTCCCCCGATGTATGCGGCCCGGGCCCCGTCGATGGCGGCGTCCACCCCTTGGGCCCGGCGTGCTCCCATCTCGATCACAGGTTTGCCGGCGGCTGCCTCCACCATCCGGTGAGCGGCGGTGGCGATGAGGCTCTGATGGTTCACGTATGTAAGGAGCATCGTTTCCAAAAGTTGAACCTCGAATAATTTCCCCTCCACCCGCAGCATGGGTTCCCGGGGAAACATCACCGTTCCTTCTTCGGGCGCGTAGATTGTCCCGTGAAATCGAAAGCGGCGCAACAGGTCCCAGAATTGCTCGTCTCGGATCTGAGGGGCTACACTTTGTAAATATCGGATCTCGTCCTCTCCGAAACGAAAATTCTCGATACCTTGCAGGACCCCCTCCAGGCCGACGAAAAGGACGTACGGGTGCTCGAAGGGTCCCTTTCTGTAAAAAAGATCGAATACAGCTGTGCGCTCGTGGATTCCGGCGCGAAAATACCCATAGGCCATCGTCAGTTCGTAAAAATCAAAGAGCAGCGGAAAACTCACCGGTGCTCCTCCTTTCGTGCCCCAAACCGGTGACCCCCGGCGGGCCAACTCCGGGTTCTGGATTGCAACCTTCGGGATCTCATTTGAATTGTAGCACAATCCGCTGCAAAACACCCATTGGTCCCACTTCCATGGCACCCACGGAAAATAAAAACAGATAGCCACGTTTCAGTCCGTGTGATATAATACATAACTAATAATGACAGATTTAACGTCAATGCATGGGAAAAACTCCGCCGGGGGTGGGGTGGGGTGGACCGACAACTGTTTGATCGGATCGATGAGGCCGGCACCCCGGTGGATTTGCGGAGGCTCCATGCTGCGGCGGTCCGAACGATTACAGACCCCCGTATGCTGTCGACCTTCCATGACCGTTTATTCTGCCGCGTCGTGGCTTTGGCTGAGAAAGCTTTAGAGCGGGACGGCTGGGGTCCGGCCCCCGCTCGTTACTGTTGGCTTGAACTTGGCAGCGGGGCCAGGCGGGAGCAGATGATCAGCACCGACCAGGACAACGCCCTGGTTTACGACTCGCCCGAAGGAGCCGAACATGCCGTGGAAGGCTATTTTGCAGAGATGGCCAGGCGCGTGGTCGGGGGGCTGGATGACGCGGGGTACCCTCTGTGCCGGGGCTATGTCATGGCGGTGAACCCCCGGTGGCGGGGCACACCAGAACAATGGGCCCGCCGGATCCAGGGATACCTGGATTACCCGGATTGGAGCAATGTACGGCTGTTGTTAATTGCCGCCGATCAGCGTCCGGCCTGCGGAGACGCGGGGCTCGGTCATCGCGTGAGGAAAGGGGTTGTTTCCGCCCTTCGGGATGCCCGCTATGCCCTGTGGTCGGCGGCAGATCACGGCTGGCGGGTTGGGCGGGCGGCCCTGACCGCCCTGGGGCGCCTCCGTACCGGGGCCGAGGAGCGGCAGGGGATGGTGGATATCAAAACCGGGTTATACGCCCCTTTGGTGGGCAGCGTCCGACTTTGGGCCCTGCGGGCGGGGATCGAGGAACCGGGGACCCGCGAGCGGATCGAGGTACTCGAAAAGAGCGGACTTTGGAGTGCTGAAGAGGCCCGGGCGGCGGCTGAGGCCCTTCGGATCTGCCTTGCCCTTCGCTGGAAAAGGCATCGGGATTGTCTCCTCGCAGACCGGCCGCCGGATGATTGGGTGGATCCTGCGGAGTTGCCGCGGGACATGGTGGATCAGCTTTTCCGGGCTCTGTCTGCGACCCGGGCCCTTCAGAAACGAACCTATCAGTATTTTCAGCATCTCTACCGGCGGGGGTGAAGAAAGCGTGAAGCCGCAGCGTCTGGGATGGTTTCAACGGCTGTTGAAAAATCGCGATGTCACGGCACTGCTCGCCGCGTCCGCTGAGGGTTCTGTTGCCACTGAGGCGGCTCTGCGCCAAATGGTCCGGGAAATCAACCGCCGGGATATCTGGGAAGAGCCCTTGGATCGCTTGACCTACGTGGTGTTTGATACGGAAACCACGGGGTTCGATTGGCGTACCGACGCCTTGATTGAGATCGGTGCCGTACGGGTGGAAAATGGGCAAGTCCGCGAAGATCAAACGTTCTCATCACTGATCGCTCTTGAACCCGGTCGCCGAGTCCCGGAGGTGGTCCGGCGGATCACCGGGCTGAGTGAACAAGAACTCTGGCGAGCTCCCAAAGTCCAAGACGTATTGTCGCGGTTCATGGCGTTTTCCTCAGACGCTGTTTTGGTCGCTCATCACGCCGGACACGATGTTAATTTCCTAAACGTTCCATTAAACCAATTCTACGGCATTGAGTTGCCCCGTCGGGTCGTGGACACCGCCCAAGTGGCCCGGCGACTGTGGCCCGACAGCGGCGAGGCCACTTTGGACTATCTCATTGAACGCATGGCGATTCCGCCGCTGACTCGTCACCGGGCTTTGAACGACGCCCTGTTGACTGCCCGGATATGGAGTGTATTTCTCACCTTATTTACAAGAAAAGGTCTGACAAAATGGGGAGAGTTCTTTACGTGGATGAAAACGGACGTTGTTATTGGTGATGAATATTGACATCTGCGGTTATTGTATATATCATATAAAGTGTCTCTTTCATATCCGCGAGATTGAGGAGGGTGGGCAATGATCAAATGGGCGAGATGGGGGTTCCTGCCGGCTCTGGTCCTTCTCGTACCGTCTGTGGTCTTGGCGGCGGATCCGACCGTCAAGGATGTCGCCCAGGCGGTGGACACAGTGTGGGTTGCGGTGACCGCGTTCTTGGTGTTTTTCATGCAGGCCGGTTTTGCCCTGTTGGAGGCCGGATCGACCCGAATGAAAAATGCCGGCCACATCGCCGGGAAAAACATCTTGAGTTTTGGCTTGGCGGCGCTGGTCTTCTGGGCGGTGGGGTTTGCCATCAGTTTTGGGCAGGGAAATGCGTTCGTCGGAACTCAGGGGTGGTTTCTCAACGTCAGTGATGATATGGTGAATCAAGTTTTCGGTTCGTTGTCTTACAGCGACGTCCCCCTTGGCGCCAAGTACATGTTTGAAGTCGTGTTCGCAGGGGTATCACTGGCTATCTTTTGGGGCGGCATCGCCGAACGGGCTAAACTGATCGTGTACTTCATTTTCGGGATTTTGTTTTCAGCCCTCATCTATCCCGTTGTGGCGCACTGGATTTGGGGCGGCGGCTGGCTGTCCGGTCTCGGGATGCAGGATTTTGCCGGATCGACGGTGGTCCATCTTCAAGGCGGAGTCGCGGCTCTGGTGGGGGCGATGCTGCTCGGTCCGCGCATCGGCAAATACGGCAAGGATGGCAGCGTTCATTCCCTGCCCGGGCACAATACCGTATACTCCGTCCTCGGCGTCATCATCCTGTGGTTCGGCTGGTTCGGGTTCAACCCCGGCAGCACCTTGTCGGCATTGAACGTTTCTTTTGCGTATATCGCTATGACGACCAATCTGGCGGCGGCAGCCGGGGGCGTGGCGGCGTTGTTGACCGCGTGGGCCGTTCTCGGTAAGCCGGACATTCCAATGATGCTCAACGGGGTCCTAGCTGCTTTGGTGGCCATCACGGCGAGTTGCGCGTTTGTGGAGCCCTGGGCGGCAGTGGTCATCGGGGCGGTGGCCGGGGTGGTCATGGTCCTCTCGGTGCAGTTTTTTGAGAGGGTAGCCCGGGTGGACGATCCGGTGGGAGCCTTTTCGGTTCACGGTGTGGCCGGGATCTGGGGGACTTTGTCCACGGGGTTTTTTGCATCTCCGGATTTGGTGAAATCTGTGGGCGTCGGCGCGCCGGGCCTGTTCTACGGCGGCGGGCTGCACCAGCTTGGCGTGCAGGCGGCCGGGGTACTGGCGGCCGGGGTGTATGTGTTCGTGGTGTCGTTCATCATTCTCTATGCGATCAAGGCCACCGTTGGTCTTCGGATCAGCCGGGAAGAGGAGATCATCGGCCTGGATGTCAGTGAACACGGCGCATCGGGGTATCCGGAACAACTGCCCCACGGCGGTGAGTTCTCCCAAGGGGGCTCTTCCGGAACTCGCGCGACACCCACGGCTTGATTTTGGATCGCATTTAACGAAGCTGTCGAAACAAGGACGCCGAGGTGCTCCAAAGGGAGATGGGAGACGATCGGTGACGGGGTGGTGAGTAGATTTCACCACCCTTCTCGTCTTTTTTCGTCCCTCACATTCCGCTGGTGCCGAACTCCCAACAACTGAGGCTCAAGGACCCATATTGGTAATACTGGCATAATCGCCGGGCCGCGCGGTCCCCGTCGGCCGAACCCATGGCGATCAGGAGAGGAACAAAATGTTCGTTTCGCGGAACGGCCATGTGGGCATAAGGGGCCTCGGACTTATAGCGAAAAAGTGCTCGGGTGTCCCAATTCTCGATCCGATCTCGTAGCCAGTCGTCAAAGCTCTGCGCCCAGTCTGCCGGCAGTCCGTCTTGTTCTCGGCTCCAATCGAGAGACCACAGATTGTGCACCGTCCCACCGCTGCCTAGGATCAGCGCGTCCCGACGAAGGGGAGCGAGGGCCCGGCCGATGGCGTACTGCTTTTCCGGGGGTAGGGCGGGATTGACGGACAGGGTCGCCACGGGCACGTCCGCATGGGGGAACAGGAGGCGAAGCACCACCCAGGCGCCGTGATCGAGCCCGCGGCTTTGATCGATTTTGGCTGGAATACCAGCCTCGTCAAGAAGGGCTCGAGCTTCTTCGGCCACTTCCGGCGCTCCTTGGGCGGGGTAGACAATCCGATAAAGGTCATCGGGAAATCCGAAAAAATCGTAGATCATCCCGAATTGCTCGGGGGCGCCAATGAGCTGCACGGGAGATTCCCAGTGGGCGGTGAATAGGAGCACCGCCTTGGGTTTTGGAAAACGGGAAGCAACGCTTTGCAGAAGCTGTGTGTATGGGTTGTTTTCAATGGCCAAAGTGGGGGCTCCATGGGCAATGAAATACGCCGGGTTCACCAAAGTCCCTCCTCATCGTCACACTCTTTGGGTATCCTGGCGCCTTCTGGGGAGAAGGGCCGGTCGCCCGAAGGATTAGGAAGGCTGAGGGGTTGGAGTCGGCAGAGCGTACCCTTCTTTGTACTTCTCCTCAATAAAAGCCCGAATGTCCTTCGCCCCTTTGCCATCTCTCCACAGCCCTATGGACTGAGCTGCGATTTCCAAACAGACGCCGCACCCGGCACCGTGGCTATTCCAAACCACCGACCCGTCCGGATTGACAGCGCGGATGAAGCAGTCCCTGTTGCTTTTATGCCCCGCGCTTTCCCCACATCCGCAATAGCATGGGATCCATTGCAACAGTTCGGTGGATTTGCCGGCGGCTGCATAGATTTGGCGGACCGCTTCCTGCTGGTTGTTTAAAAAGGTCGGCAATACTTCAGCAGAGGCTGTAGTTTCCAGGATATCGCCCTGATAGGAGGAAGAGGAACCACAGGCCACAAGAAAAGTGGATGACAAAAGAAAAACAATGCTGAGGTGGAAGATTTTTGAACGCTTCATTTCTGCTACCTCTTTCTGACAGACTCGCCTTCACTCTCTCCAATGTCGTATCGCATGGGTAAAATGCGGAACAGGGGAGATATGATGGCTTGGCTAGCTCGACACGGTTAGGCTAACATAAGAGAAGGGTGTGGGTAAACCACCAAAACCCTTCAGACCACGCCGAGTTCTTGGAAATGCCGAATGGAACTCCCGCGGATGTGCCAAATGCGGCCCCTTGACACGGCTGAGAAATTCACGTAAGGTGAAGGTAATTTTAAACCGAATACTCGCGATGGATCCTTACTCTTATCCAGAGTTGGCGGAGGGACGGGCCCGATGATGCCGCGGCAACCGGTCGGAACACCGGCACGGTGCCAATTCCTGCGGGGAGACCCCGGAAGATGAGAGAGGGGGACAACAGTCCGACCTCTTTCCACCGGAAAGGGGTTTTTTGGTGGGTTTAGGGGATGGAGGCGAGGAAGCCGCGCGGAGTGGGGGGATCTGGGGATGTACAATGTGCACGGTTTACGGGAAAAGTTAGCCCTCGGCAAGTTTGTGACCACGGTGGAGTTGGAGCCGCCCAAGGGGGCGGATCCCTTGCCCACCATGGAAGCGGCCAAATTCCTCCGGGGCAAGGTGGATGCGGTGAATATCGCGGACAGTCCCATGGCCACCCTGCGGATGAGCCCCATCGCCCTGGCTCACATTGTCCAGGAGGATCTGGGCCTTGAAGCGATTTTTCACCTGACCTGTCGGGACCGCAACCTGCTCGGCCTTCAGAGCGAATTGTTGGGTGCGGCGGCCCTGGGGGTGAGGAACATCCTCACCTTGACCGGGGATTCTCCCAGCCGGGGGGATCATCCTGAGGTCAAAGGGGTGTTTGAGACCGATTCCATCGGTTTGGCCCGGCTGGCTGAACGACTGAACCAAGGCTACGACTTGACCGGCCACGAACTGAGCGGCCCGACCCGGTTCTTGATCGGCGGGGTGGCCAATCCCGGGGCGGAAGATTTGGACGCCGAAGTGGCCAAATTGGCGGCCAAGGTGGAAGCCGGGGTTCGCTTCGTCCAGACCCAGCCGGTGTTCGATATCGAGACGGCCTTGCGTTTCTGGGAGCGCACCCGCCACCTGCCGGTCCACATCCTGTTCGGACTTCTGCCGCTCAAGTCCGCCCGCCAAGCCCGCTATTTTAACGAGAAGGTACCCGGGGTGCGGGTGGGGGAAGACGTGATTCAGAAAGTGGAAGAAGGCGGCCGGGCTGCGGGGATCGCCCTCTGCCGGGAGTTGTACGGGGGACTGAGGGAGTTCGCGGCCGGCGCCCATCTCTTTCCCATCGGGGACCTGCGGGCGGTGTACGAGATCCTGGATATCGACACCGATCTTCGCCGTGCTGCGATTTAAAAGGCACCAGCCCGGATGGAGCGGTGCGGAAGGGCTCGACGCTCCGCTCCATCCCGCCCGACGGCCCTGCAACCCCGAGCGGGTTCCCAGTTTTCAACGGGGCAACAGAAATCCCATCCGTTCGAAGACCAGGTGCAGATTCGGTTCCGCCACAGCCTTGGCTTTGGCCGCCCCCTCGGCGAGAATGCGGTCCAGCTCCTCACTGTCGACCAGCTCTCTATACCGCTCTTGCAGCGGCTCCAGCCGGGCCACCACCGCTTCGGCCAGATCTTGCTTAAAAGGTCCATATCCCACCCCGGAATACTGTTTCTCCAGTTCGGGGATCGTTTTGTCCGTGCATGATGAATAAATGGTGAGCAAGTTGCTGACGGCCGGTTTCCGCTGGGGATCGAAGCGCACTTCCGCCTCGGAGTCGGTCACCGCCCGGCGGATCTTTTTCCGGATGTCGTCGGGGCTGTCCAGCAGGGAAATGTAGCTCCCAGGGTTGGCGCTGCTCTTGCTCATCTTTTTCGTCGGGTCGTCCAGGGACATGATCCGACTTCCCACTTTGGGGATCAAGGGCTCCGGGATGACAAACGTATCCCCGTACCGCTTGTTGAACCGCTCGGCCAGATCCCGGGTCAATTCCAGGTGTTGTTTTTGGTCTTCCCCCACCGGGACATGGGTGGCCTGATACAACAAAATGTCCGCCGCCATAAGGGCAGGATATGTAAACAGGCCGGCGCTCACGCCTTCCTTGCCCTCAGATTTCTCTTTGAACTGGGTCATGCGCCCGAGCTCGCCGTAATGCACCAGGCACTCCATCAGCCACCCCAACTGGGAGTGGGCGGGGACGTGGGATTGAAGGAAAAGGACCGACCGACGAGGATCGATCCCCGCCGCCAGATACAGAGCGCTGAGTTGTCTCGTCTGCCGGTGCAATGCGGCAGGTTCCTGGGGGACCGTAACGGCATGGAGGTCCACCACGCAGTAAAAACATTCGGCTTCATCTTGGATGTCGACAAAATGGCGCAGGGCGCCGAGGTAATTGCCCAGGGTGGGCGTGCCGCTGGGCTGCATCCCGGAAAATACGCGCATCGTGGTCACCTCGGCCTTTATCATACCAAAAGGTCGGACCGGACTGCCACGGCGAAAACAGATTTCGACGTTTTTTGACGTCTTTTTTTACATTCGGCAAAATAGTCGATGGCGAGGGGGGACGGGGGTTGGCCGAGGTTCATGTGGAGAAAAAGACGGCCGGGCGGATGTTGCAACCGGCCACGGGGTATCTGACAGGATTCACCCATTCGTTGAACCCGTACATCGGGTGCGCCTTTGGCCGACCGGTGGACAACCTCGGCCGGGACACCGTCGGTTGCCCCTACTGTTACGTGCGGCGCCTGCCGGTGGCTTTACTCCATCCAAAACCCTGGGGGACCTGGGTGACGGTCAAAGAGGGTGCCCCGGAACGCCTCCGCCGGGAACTGCGGCGCAGCCGGGATCGGGGAGAGACACTCAGAATCTTCCTGGGCTCCTCCACAGACCCCTATCAGCCAGTGGAAGGGCGATGGAAGATCACCCGGGAGCTGCTTCGGGTGATCGCGGAAGAAGGGGGCGTCGACCAACTGGTGGTTCAAACCCGTTCCCCCATGGTCCTCCGGGATGTGGATCTCCTGCGAGCCCTGGGCAACAAAGTGCGGGTCAGTCTCACCGTGGAGACCGATGACGAGCAGGTCCGCCGCCTGCTCACCCCGACCTCGCCGCCGGTCTCCGGGCGCCTTCGGGCCCTGGCGCGATTGCGGAGGGCCGGCGTGCCCACTCAAGCGGCGGTGTCCCCGGCTTTGCCCATGAACCCGGACCGGCTGGCCCGGCTGCTGGCCGAGGCGGCGGACCGGGTAGTCCTGGATACCTTTCACCTGGGAGACGGATCCGGTGGAAAGCGGAGCCGGTTGCTGGGCATGCCCCGGCGGCTTGAAGCGGCCGGTTATGAGGGGTGGTTTGACCCGGATCTTCATCTGCGCCTGATCCCGATCTTCGTAGGCATTCTCGGCCCCGGACGGGTTGGACTGGGAGCTGCGGGATTTGCTGGAATGAACCTCACGTCACCACCGCACCCTAGGGGGGAGTGAAAGGAAAGGAGCGGGTCGGGTGGATACTCTGGGACATGGGTTTTGGATGTACGCGATATTTCGAAAACGAAGAGACGTTCCTTTTTTGGTGGCCGGGGCCCTGGCGCCAGATCTGTGGTTGTGGAGTGCCGGGCTGTTCATGATCCTGACGGGCCGAGGGGGCACGTTGCTCCGGCAGGGCCTGGACGGGTTGATGGGGCGGCCGTGGGTGTTTGCCGGGGACAGCCTGAGTCATTCCCTCCCCCTGTGGAGCGCAGTGATGGTGGCGGCTCTCATCGGCCGATTTCGGGCCGCGGCAGCGGTGGCCGCCGGGGCCGGGCTCCATATTGCCGTGGACCTGTTCACCCACCGCCAATTTGCACCGGCCTACCTGTATCCTTTTTGGTCCCGGCCGATCGCCGGCTGGGTGGAATCCGGATCCTGGTGGTTTGTCGGGGGGGATTTGGCCGCCATGGCCGCAGTTTTCCTCTTTCATTGGCTTCGCCAGCGGGATACAATGAAAACTGGGTGAGCGGAATGATCGAGGAACATCGTTGGCTGAAGGAGAAATTGGCCCTCCTTCCCGGCAAACCCGGCGTCTATCTGATGAAGGACGCCGAGGGCCGGGTGATTTACGTCGGGAAGGCGAAAACGTTAAAAAATCGCGTGCGTTCGTATTTTACGGGTAGCCATGATGCGAAAACCCAGAAACTCGTCTCGGAAATCCGGGATTTTGAATACATCGTGACGGACAATGCGGTGGAAGCGCTGATTCTGGAGTGCAATCTGATCAAGCAGCACCAACCCCCCTTCAACATCATGCTCCGGGATGATAAGTCCTACCCGTATATCAAGATTACCCGGGAGGAACACCCCCGCCTGGAGATCGTCCGGCGGATGGCCAAGGACGGAGCGTCCTACTTTGGCCCGTATCCGAACTCCGGTTCGGCGATGGAGACCAAGCGCTTGTTGGATCGCCTCTACCCGTTGCGCAAGTGCCGGAATCTCAAGAAAAAGGTCTGTTTGTACTACCACATCGGCCAGTGTCTGGCCCCGTGTGAGTATCCCGTGGACCCGGAACGGTATGAGGCGATCCGCAAGGACATTGGGCGGTTCCTGAACGGGGGCCACGGGGAGATTGTCGAGGAGCTGGAGCGGCGGATGCACGAGGAAGCCGAAGCTCTGCGCTTTGAGCGGGCGAAGGAGCTCCGGGATTTGATCCAGCACATCGGGCGGGTGATGGAGAAGCAGAAGATCGTGTTTCAAGATCAGGTGGACAGGGATGTTTTCGGATTTTATGCGGAACGGGGAAGGATGTGCGTCCAGGTCTTTTTTATCCGGGGTGGGAAATTGATCGAACGGGCGGTGCAGATTTTTCCTTTTTACAACGATCCCTTAGAGGATTTTGGCTCTTACGTGGCGCAATTTTATTTTGAGGAGACCGAGCGGCCCAAGGAGGTTTACCTGCCCGAAGGGGTGGAGACAGACGTGCTGGGGGAATGGCTGGGGGCCCGGGTGGTGGTGCCCAAGCGCGGCCCCAAGCGGCAGTTGGTGGAGATGGCCTGTGAGAACGCCCGGATCGCGCTCCAGGAGAAACTGGCTCTGGAGGAGCGGGATCTGGAGCGCACGGTGGGAGCGGTGCGGGAGTTGGGGGACGTGTTGGCCATCGCCGCGCCCCGACGGATCGAGGCTTTTGACAACTCCAACCTGCAAGGGACGGACCCCGTGGCCGCCATGGTGGTGTTT
Organism: Kyrpidia sp.; assembly: GCF_023512215.1. Lineage (NCBI taxonomy): Bacteria > Bacillati > Bacillota > Bacilli > Caryophanales > Alicyclobacillaceae > Kyrpidia > Kyrpidia sp. The sequence continues at coordinate 20,189 of NZ_JAILZZ010000009.1, forward strand.
GTGGACGGACAGCCGGCGAAAAAAGAGTATCGGAAATTCAAGATCAAAACCGTTCAGGGGCCGGATGATTACGCCTCCATGCGGGAGGTGATTCGGCGGCGATATACACGGGTGTTGCGGGAGAAGTTGCCGTTGCCAGATTTGATCGTGGTGGATGGGGGCCGGGGGCAGATCGGAGCGGCCTTAGAGGTGCTGCAGGACGAGCTGGACCTGGAAATCCCGGTGTGCGGATTGGCGAAAGACGACCGCCATCGGACGGACCAATTGTTCCTCGGAGATGATCCGGTACCGGTGCCCATCGACCGGCACAGTCAGGGATTTTATCTGCTTCAGCGCATTCAGGACGAAGTTCACCGGTTTGCCATTACTTTTCACCGGCAAACCCGGGGCAAGCGGATCATGCATTCGGTACTAGATGATATTCCGGGCATTGGCGAGAAGCGAAAACGAAAGCTTTTGCAACACTTCGGCTCGGTGGAGGCGATTCGCCAAGCTTCGGTGGAGGAATTTCGCCAGGCGGGCATCGGGGACCGGTTGGCGGAGCAGATCTTGCAAGCCTTGAAATAATCCGGCGAGGCGGGAGGTCCGCGTCGGTGTTGACTGTTTCGATATACGAACCATCTGGGGGGCCGCCGGCAGATGAAGCCTGTGTATATTGTGTTTTTTATCGCGGTTCTGGCGGGTACCTTGTTGATTAGCTACTGGGCCGCCCAGAGGGGGCGGACCCTCCCCCAATTCTATCGATTTTCCGGGAGTTTAGGAGGAGTGCAGAACGGGCTGGCCATGGCTGGCGATTTTATGAGCGCCGCGTCTTTTTTGGGCGTGACCGGGGCCATCGCCTTGCACGGATTCGACGGTCTCCTTTATGCGGCGGGATTTTGGAGTTCATACGCCCTGTTGTTCGCGGTGGCGGAACCGGTGAGACGGCTGGGTCGCTATACCCTGGCGGATGTGGTGTGTGCCCGATTTCCGTCCCGGCGAATGCGGGGGTTGGTGGCGGTGGATACGGTCCTGATCTCAACCCTGTATCTGGTTCCGCAGTTGGTTGCGGCGGGTTGGCTGATGCATTTGTTGCTGGATGTGCCTTATCCCGTTGCCGTGGCGGCTACGGGGATATTGATGACGATGTATGTGATTTTCGGGGGCATGGTGTCCACCTCATGGGTTCAAATCATCAAGGCTGGGCTGCTGGTGACGGGCACCTTTTTGGTCGCCCTGATGGTATTATCGTCGTTTCATTGGGACTTTGGTCGGCTGGTCGCCGCGGCTAAGGAGCACAGTCCGTGGGGGAGTGGATTGTTCGCCCCAGGGAACCTGCTGGAAAATCCCCTCAACGAAGTGTCTCTGTTCTTGTCCCTTTTTCTCGGAACGGCGGGGCTCCCTCACATCCTGATGCGATTTTTTACGGTGCCGAACGAGTCTGCGGTGAGGGCCACCCTATGGACCGCGACCTCGGTGATCGGCGCGTTTTATGTATTGACGGTGGTACTCGGACTTGGCGCTTTGGCCCTCGTGGGCGGAGCGGCGATCCGAGGACTCGATCCTACGGGGAATTTTACGGCGTTAGCGGTGGCCCAAGCAGTGGGGGGAGACTTTTTCACGGCGTTTCTGTCGGCCGTGGCCTTTGCCACCATTCTTGCCGTGGTGACGGGGCTGCTCCTGGCTGCCACCACGGCGGTCTCTCACGATCTCTATCATAAGCTGTACCGGGGCGGTCGATCCTCAGATCGGGAACAATTGCGGGTGGCGAAGTTTGCGGCGCTCGTCCTGGGTCTCGGTGCGGTGGCGATCTCCCTGGGCATGGGCCGGGTCAACGTGGCAACCCCGGTGTCCTTGGTTTTTGTCGTCGCCGCGGCGACGAACCTCCCGCTTCTGTTCTTTACATTGTTCTGGCGGCGGTTTACGGAACGGGGCGCCATGATTGGAGTCGTGGCGGGGCTCGTGGCTTCCTTGACTTTGGTGTTTTTCAGCCCGGCAGGGTTTCTTCCTGTCACGCTACCGTTTTTAGAAAAGATTCACTTGGATGAACCCGGGATTGTGGCCATCCCCATCGGCTTTTTGGCCGCTGTCATTGGAACGTGGTTCGGGGGCGATCGGCCGGACCCCACGCGTTTTGAAGTTCTCCGCGGACACGTGCGGCAAGGGGAAACGACAGGCACTGCGTCGGGGGGTGAGGGGTCGTGGGCCTGACCTTCTCATTGTTGTCACGAACCAGCCTGCTTTTGGTGGCAGGGTTTCTCGTGAGCCGTACGCCAGCATTTCGCAGGCTATTGGAACGGCGCTGGAGTCCCTTCGGCTACACGGCCCATGCCCTGTTGTTCGCAGTCCTTGCGGTGGCAGGGGTGGAGGGCGGCATTCTCCTCCATGGCGGCAGGGTAACGGAACACGGGTGGATCTGGCACCTGGGCCCGGACCAGGAACTCTTGGGGCCGGGGCTCGTGGCGGTGGTGATCGCAGGACTTCTGGGCGGCATTCGGGTCGGCGGTCTGTCTGGGTTGTTGGTTGCGCTCTTTGTCGCCCAAATCGGCGGATGGGCACACGGGGCAGACGTGATGTTGTATCCTTTGGCCGGGGTATTATCAGGAATGACGGCGAGGTTTTTCTCCGATGAACGGGTCATCGCCCCGGAAAAGGCATTCTTTATCGGCATGTTTTTTCCCGTTCTTCACATGGCGCTGTTGTTGATTTGGCGGCCGGGCCCCGAGACCATCCAGCTGGTCAGCGATGTGGGTTTGCCCCTCACCCTGACCAACAGCGTGGCCATCGGGGTGTTTACGGCGATTGTCCGGGTGGCGGTGCACGAGTATGAGCAGGGGGCAGCCCTTCAGACGGAGAAAGCTCTTCGGGTGGCGGAGCAGACCCTTCCACAACTTCGGCGGGGCCTGAGTTATGACACCGCCGAGGTCATTGCCCGGTTTTTGCTTCATGAGCTCGACGTGGCGGCGGTCTCTCTGACCGACCGGGAGAAGGTGCTGGCCCATGAGGGATTGGGACGGGACCACCACGGACCGGGCACGGGCATTCGCACCGAAGCCGGCTCGGCGGCCCTCCGGACCGGGACGATTCAGGTGGCTCCGAACCGAGCGGCCCTCGGGTGTTCCCAGCCCTCTTGTCCCTTGGCGGCGGCGATTATGGTGCCCCTTCGCCGATCTGGGGAAACGATCGGCCTGGTGAATCTGATGTTCCGGCATCCCCAGCAGCTAAGGGCGGCGGACATCGCCCTGGCGGAGGGGTTGGGTCGGCTCATTTCTCATCAACTGGATGCCATTTTTGCCGAGGAGATGCGAGAATTGCTTCGCCAGTCGCAATTGCGCCACTTGCAGGCTCAAATCGAACCCCATTTTCTGTTCAACACCCTGAATCTGATCGGTGGGCTCATCCGCGTCAACCCTCCCCTTGCCCGGCATATCGTCGTGCAATTGGGGAATTTTGTCCGCATGAACCTGAGGGCCGCACGGTATCCGCTGATTCCCCTCGCCCAGGAACTGCAACACCTCCGGGCTTATTTAGAAATCGTCAAAGCTCGGTTCGCCGACCAATTGACCGTGTTTCTCGACGTGGACGAATCGCTGGTGGACGGGGTGCAGATCCCTCCGTTGACGTTACAGCCCCTGGTGGAAAATGCGGTGAAACACGGGGTTCGATCAAGGGCTGTCCGGGGAAGGGTGGGTGTTTTTGTGCGTGCGGAAGGTGGGGACCTTGTCATTGAAGTTCAGGACAACGGCACCGGCGTCGATCCCGTTCTTCTTCCCCGGTTGGGGGTGATGCCCATTGAGCGGGAAGACGGGACGGGGGGCGGGCTGTACAATGTGAACCAACGTTTGATCGGATTGTTAGGCCCCGGGGCGGCCCTTCAGTTTGACCAGGCTCTTGAAGGAGGGCTTCGAGTTCGGTTTCGATTACCCCGGATCGCGCAAGGGAACGGGGCAGAGGCGGGAGAAGGGAGGCCGTCATCGGCGGAATCTTCGGCGGATCAGATACTCGAAGCGAGAGGGTGAGGCAGCATGAAGGTGATGGTGGCGGAGGACGAACGGGTAGCCAGGGAGGAGTTGACCTACTTGTTGTCCTGCCACCCGGACGTAACTTTGTGTCCGGGTGCCGAGAATGGGTCGGAACTTCTGGAGCTAGTGGACCAATACCACCCCGATGTGGTGTTTTTGGATATTCATATGCCCTCTTTGTCTGGCATCGAGGCGGCCCGTCGGTGGCGGAACGGGTCTTGGAAGGGTCGAGCCCCCCAGGTGGTGTTTGTCACCGCTTATGAACAGTATGCGGTAGAAGCTTTTGGGCTAGATGCCGTGGATTATCTGCTCAAACCTTATGATGAAGAACGCCTGGGCGAGACCTTGGAACGGATCCGCCGGCGCCTTGCGTTCCGGGGCCGGGATGGGGGTGGCCATGCGGTCGGCACGGGGACCGTCCCGGGGATTGTCCGGGCAGGTGGGGATACGGCCGGTCAAGAGCGGGGTGGGGAGGGGGCAGCCAAGGGTCTACTCACCTCCGCGGTTCCGGGAGGCGGAGGGTTCCGTCGTCCCAAACTTTTGGTCGATGATGGAGAAAAAACGGTCGTTCTGCACCCGGGGGCGGTTCAATATGCGGTTCGCAACGGTCGAGCCGTGGAAATTCATACGGATTCGCTCACGGTGAGTGCGAAATGGACCCTGGCGGAACTGGAAGAGCGATTGGCGGGACTCAATTTTTTCCGGACCCACCGCAGCTATCTGGTGAATCTGGAATACGTATCCGCCATTGAACCTTGGTTCAACGGTGCGTATACAGTGATCCTCAACGATCGGGCCCGCACCAAGATTCCCGTCAGCCGAAATGCCGTAAAGGAGTTGTTCGAACGACTCGGCGGCAGACGTTCCAGTTGACACGATTTCGCCACATTCGGGCCAGCCCGGCGGCATTTTAGGCTCCCGGGTGTGCATTTCGCGCAAAAAGTACGCCAATGTCCCGAATCTTGCGCTAAAATTAAACTAGTTCCCCTATACCGCACTTGTGCGGAGATTCCGCATGCCCAAGCGGTTGCGGAATCCCGCACACCCCGGGGTCGGTGCCGTGACGTCAGGGTGGGGGAAAGATGGACCAACGAAGGAGGTCTGGGGAGGGTGCAGCAAGAGGAGTTCGATAGCCTGCTCAAAGAAACACGCCGGTTTGAACCGTCGGAAGAGTTCCGCAATCAGGCGAACTTCCGGGATCCGACCGTGTATGACCGGGCCCGGCAGGATCCGGAGGGATACTGGGCGGAACAAGCCCGTCACTTGGATTGGGTGACCCCGTTCACCAAAGTTTTGGAATGGGATCCGCCCCACGCCCGGTGGTTCTCGGATGGTCAGCTCAATGCGGCGTACAACGCGGTGGATCGGCATCGGTTGGGCCCGCGCAAGAACAAGGCCGCCATCTTGTGGGAAGGGGAACCCGGCGACTCCAAGGTGTATACGTACGAAATGCTGGGCCGGGAGGTGGATCGGGCGGCCCACATGCTGACCCGCCTGGGCGTTCGGCGGGGCGATCGGGTGACCATCTACCTGCCGATGATTCCGGAGTTGCCCATTGCCATGTTGGCCTGCGCCAAGATCGGAGCGATTCATTCGGTGGTATTCGGGGGCTTTTCGTCCCAAAGTCTGAAGGACCGTATCATGGACGCCGAGTCCAAGATCTTGATCACGGCGGACGGCGGTTGGCGCCGGGGCCGGGTGGTACCTCTCAAAGCGAATGCCGATGAAGCGGTCAAGGGGACACCCGTGGAAACGGTGTTGGTGGTCAAACGGGTGGGCGAGGCGTCCGGAGCGGCCTTTGCGCCGGATCGTGACAAGGACTGGGCGGAGGAGATGGCCAAATCGCCGACGACTCCGTTCCCGGCCGAGACCATGGGCGCCGAAGACATTCTTTATCTCCTGTACACGTCGGGGACGACGGGGAAACCCAAAGGCATTGTGCACAGCACCGGTGGGTACCTGGTGGGCGCAAACACGTCGATGAGAAGCGTGTTTGACCTCAAGGACGAGGACATCTTTTTCTGCACGGCCGATGTCGGGTGGGTCACGGGACACACCTACGTGGTGTACGGTCCCCTCTCGGCTGGAGCCACGGTGGTGATGTACGAGGGAGCTCCAGATTATCCAGATCGGGATCGCTTTTGGGCGATTGTGGAAAAATACGGCGTCACGATCTTCTACACGGCCCCGACGTCCATCCGGACCTTCATGAAATGGGGTCCAGAGTATCCCAAACGCCGAAACTTGTCCTCTCTCCGGCTGCTCGGGACGGTGGGAGAGCCCATCAACCCCGAAGCTTGGATGTGGTACCACGAACACATCGGGGCCGGGCGTTGCCCCATCGTCGACACCTGGTGGCAGACTGAGACGGGTTGCGCCGTCATCGCTCCCCTGCCGGGGCTGACGGCGACGAAGCCGGGTTCCGCCACATTGCCCTTGCCGGGTTTTGAGGCGGATGTGGTGGACGAAGACGGGAACCCGGTGGAGCCGGGCCGGGGAGGTTACCTGGTACTCAAACGGCCATGGCCCTCCATGCTGCGCACGATCTGGGGAGATGACGAGCGGTTCCGAAACACCTATTTTGGGAAATTCGACGGTATTTACTTGTCCGGGGACGGCGCCCACAAGGACGAAGATGGATATGTCTGGGTTCTCGGTCGAATGGATGATGTGATCAACGTATCCGGGCACCGAATTGGGACCATGGAGGCGGAAAGCGCCCTAGTGGATCATCCCGCAGTGGCCGAGGCGGCGGTGATCGGAAGGGCTCATGAGATCAAGGGGCAGGCCATTACCGCCTTTGTAACGTTGAAAGAAGGGGTAGAATCCGATCCCGCCTTGGTCGATGAGCTGAAACAACATGTCGTCGAAAAGATCGGGGCACTGGCCCGGCCCGAGGAGATCGTGTTTGCGCCGGAGTTGCCGAAAACCCGCAGTGGCAAGATCATGCGGCGCCTTCTTCGGGATGTGGCCGAGGGCCGCGTATTGGGGGACACCACAACCTTGGCGGATCCCGGGGTCATGGAAGACTTGAAAGCGCGCTACGCAGAAAAAGAAGAGTAATATATTCAAGCCACAGCGGGGACACCGCCGCGACCGGTGAGATCGCGGCTGGTCACAGATGACAGAGGGGGTATGATGCTATGGCGAGCGAAGTGAAGATCACGGGGATTTCGGACCCGGGGCCGCTGGGGCTGGCGGCTTTTGCCCTGACCACTTTTGTGCTCAGTTCCATCAATGCCGGGCTATTCCCGGAAGCGGTACTCGGGACGTTTCTCCCCTTGGCGTTGTTTTATGGGGGACTGGCGCAATTGTTGGCCGGCATGTGGGAGTTTCGGACGGGCAACACCTTTGGAGCGACAGCCTTTTCTTCCTACGGGGCTTTTTGGATGTCCCTGGGGACCTTTGTCTACCTACAGTTAAAAGGGGTGCTGGATTTTAAGGTCGACGCAGGTGTCGCATTGGGACTTTTCCTTCTCGCCTGGACGATTTTCACGTTTTATATGTGGATCGGGTCTTTTCGAACCAACAAGGCGCTCATCACCGTGTTTACGCTCTTGTTCCTCACCTTTGTCCTGCTGACCGTCGGCGCTTTCGGTTCTGTGGGGGCAACCCATGTCGGCGGATGGCTGGGGATTCTGACGGCGGTGGTTGCCTGGTACACCTCCGCGGCGGGAGTCATCAACAGCACCTTCGGCCGGACGGTTTTGTCGGTGGGGGCAAAACCTCCTGGGCGGCAGGTTTCCCCGGGTTCCCCCGCGGCCAGCGCCTGACGGGCTGCCGCCCGGCCGCCCATGGGGTGAAGGGGAGATGAATCGACGATCGCCCGGGAGAATCGGGCGGGTCTGGGGACCGGTTTGGCGGGACCCGGGCCCGCCTTTTCAAGCCTATACACAATCCGGGAATCTATGATATACTTTGTGGCGAACTCAATGACGCACTCTCGATGCCCGAACGGGGGTAGAGGCGCGAGGTCCAAGAGTACCGGCGGGGAGGCGAAGGGGCCGACGATCCGCCCGGGAAAGGGGATTTCGCCGAAGCGTCGGCGGCGGCCCTCAAGGCGCCGGCGCTGGGCCCGGATCGAAAAGGTCCGGGACTGTCACAAGGGGTTCCCTTGTGGAGTGCTACTGCGTGGGAGAGAGGTTGCGATTCCGTGTGAGTATGAACAGCGGTAGATCGGGCCTGTCTACGGCTGTTTTTTTGTGTCTGTTCCGCCGCCGGCCGCCGGCGGGGCCGGCGCACGCGGCGAGGAGGAGAGAAATGTGGCGCGAATCGTGATGAAGTTCGGGGGCAGTTCCGTGGCGACGGCGGAGCGCATGGTAAAGGTGGCGCAAAGGGTTGCGAAAACCAGGGCCGAAGGTCATCAGGTGGCGGTGGTGGTCTCGGCGATGGGCGATACCACCGATGATCTCATCGCCCTGGCCAAGCAGGTGAATGAGCGGCCGCCAGCCCGGGAGTTGGACATGCTCCTGAGCACCGGGGAGCAGGTGTCCATCGCCGTGTTGACCATGGCTCTCCAAGGGCTCGGCGTACCGGCGACGTCTTTGACCGGAGGCCAGGCCGGGTTCCGGGTAGAGCAGGTATTCGGGAAGGCTCGGATCTTGGAGGTGAGGCCCGATCGTGTCGACGCCCTGCTTCGCGACGGCCATGTTGCTGTGGTGGCAGGTTTTCAGGGCGTGACCGACGATGGGGAGATCGCCACGTTGGGCCGGGGCGGCTCGGACACCACCGCCGTGGCCCTGGCGGCCGCTTTGAAGGCGGATGTCTGTGAGATCTACACGGACGTGGACGGCGTGTACACGACAGATCCCCGTATTGTCAAGGAAGCCGCCAAGATCCCGGAAATCTCCTATGACGAGATGCTGGAGTTGGCGAACCTCGGCGCGGTGGTGCTGCACCCCCGGGCAGTGGAATATGCCAAATTGTATCGGGTGCCTTTGGTGGTGCGCTCCAGTTTTCATGACGGACCCGGGACATGGGTGAAGGAGGATGCGAACGTGGAACAAGGACAGGTGGTCCGGGGCATTGCTCATGATCTCAACGTCGCCAAGGTGTCGCTGGTGGGGGTCCCCAATCGGCGGGATAGTCTAGGTAGAGTTTTTCACGCCCTGGCGGAGGAAAACGTGAACGTGGACATTATCGTTCAGAGCATCGTGCATAACGATGTCCATGATATTTCCTTTACTGTCTGTCGGGACGACCTTCCTGTGACCCTTCGGGTATTGGAAGATCTGCGGGTGGAGCTGGGAGCTGGAGAGATTGTGGCGGAAGAAGAATTGGCAAAGATCTCCATCGTCGGCGCAGGCATGATTAGCAACCCCGGCGTGGCGGCCCGGATGTTCGACGCGCTGATTGAAGCGGGGCTGTCCATCCGGATGGTCAGCACCTCGGAGATCAAAGTGTCTTGTGTCGTCGACGCCAGGGATGTCAAACGAGCGGTACAAGTGTTGCACCAGACCTTCGAATTGTCCGCCTCAGCTGAAGAGAAGGTCAATCCGGTCAAAGCATAAGTCGATGCGGCCCTCGTTAGCGGGGGCCGCTCCAGGTGATTTGCTCCACGCGCTCGATGGTCAAAAACCCCTGAAAGGACAGGTGGTCTAAGGCGTTCAGATAGCGCCGGATCACCGATTCCTCATCCACGAATTCAACAATGAGCGGCAAAGCCGATTCGGTTTCAAAATAACGCCAGCTCCTCTGCACGCCGCTACGGCCGAATCCTTCCAAGCCACGGTATAGCGTGGCGCCTGCCAGGCCTGTGGAACGGGCCAACTCCATCAATACCCGGGCCGTCGGACGACCGTGAATCCGGTCGCGTTCCGTGCAGTAGATCCGAAGCCGGAGGCGGGATTCGGCATCCCACATGGCGGGTCCCTCCAGCTGCCCCGCGGGGCGCAGATGTCGATGGTAATGTATGTCGGCCAAGGCCGGACATTGACGGCTGGCGCCCAGGGCTGTCAGCGGATCGCTTGGTTACGGGAGATTTTCTCCGGGGCTTCTCCGCCAGGTTGACAGGCGATTTTGACCCGTGGTACACTCAACCTCAAAGCTTACAAACAACAATTGAATCGTTCGGAGAACTCTTATCGAGAGTGGTGGAGGGACTGGCCCGATGAAACCCGGCAACCACCGCCAGAAGGCGGAGAGGTGCCAATTCCTGCAGGACCTGGGTGGATCCTGAGAGATAAGAGGTGGACACTGCCCTTGCAAGCCCCCTCTTCTCGCAGAGGGGGCTTTTCAGTTGTGGCGTGTCAGGAAGGGAGTGAGGGCGATGGGTCATGCCTTCGGGGTCAAAGGTGTGGTAAAAGTCGGACCCGTAACCCTGGACAGCGGGCGGGTCCTGGACGAGGTGGACATCGCCTACGAAGCTTATGGAGACCCGGAGAACGCCCGGGATCGAACGATCCTGGTGTGTCACGCTCTGACCGGAGACGCGCACGCCGGGAATTTGGACGGGCAGCCCGGATGGTGGGACGGGCTGATCGGTCCGGGACGAGTCCTGGATACGGATCGTTTTTATATCGTCTGTTCGAATGTGCTCGGGGGGTGTGCGGGGTCGACGGGGCCGGCGTCCCCGGGTCCGGATGGGCGCCCGTGGGGTCTGCGATTCCCTCCCATTACCATCCGGGACATGGTGGAAGCCCAGAGGTTGTGGCTGGAGAAGCTTGGCATCACTCATCTCTACGCGGTGATCGGGGGTTCCATGGGCGGGATGCAGGCCTTGGAATGGGCGGTGACCTACCCCGACCGGGTTGAGCGGTGTATTCCCATCGCCACCAGTGCTCGACTGTCTGCCATGGCGATTGCGTACAACGACGTCATGCGCTTGGCGATCATGAATGACCCGGCGTGGAACGGCGGGGATTACTATAATGGGGAAAAACCTGCGGCGGGTTTGGCCCTCGCCCGGATGGTGGGCATGATCACCTATCGCGGGCCCCAGTTGTATAACGCCCGGTTTGGCCGGAGCGTGGTAGGGCGGGAAGAAGAGGACGGGCCGGTGGATTTTGAGGCGAGATTTCAAGTGGAAAGTTATCTTCGATACCAAGGTGAAAAACTGGTGCGGCGGTTTGACGCCAATTCGTACCTATACTTGATCAAGGCTATGGACTTACATGATATCGGCCGGGGCCGGGGCGGGGTGGCCGCCGCCTATGCCCGGACGGAGGCGGAATTTCTCTGCATCGGGATCGATTCGGATATCTTGTATCCCGCTGCGGAACAGATCGAAATCGCCGAAGGACTTGCGGCGACCGGTAAAAGGGTGGAGTATCGCGAGATTCGCTCGGTGTACGGTCACGACGCATTTTTAGTGGAATTTCAACAGATGTCTGCGGCCCTCAGCGAGTTCCTGAACCCGGCGGCACGATCGGTATATGCCCCGGAGGGGTGAACCAGGTGCACGTCCCGACCGGGCGCCCCCGTCCCCATCCGGGGGCTTTCGTTTCTGTACAACGTCTCGTGCTGGGGTGTTGTATCCGCAACGCAATATGAAAAACGTGAATTCCCTGACCTGTATCCACAGATGATCCCCTCCTGTTCGCCTTCGTGGACGGCCTCGTTTCCTTGACATGCCCACCGGGAAACTTTAAAATTTCTTTGTACGTTGAGCCGCGGCGACGACGTTTCGGGCATGCTATCGATATGGGTTCGGGGTGAGCGGGCAATCACCTAGGATTGCCTTCCTTTTATGCTGTTTTGAGGCCAACAGAAGGAGGAACGATTTGCGGTGTCACAGGACAAGAGGGAGTTTATTTTTCGGCGGCTACATACCTTGGCGGGTGTGGTGCCGGTGGGTCTCTTCCTGATTGAGCATTTGTTCACAAATGCCAGCGCCATTAACGGCCCCCAGGCGTTTAACGACGCTGTCGCCTTTATTCAGAATCTCCCGTTTCTGACGTTGATTGAGTTTATCTTCATTTTTATCCCCCTCTTGTACCACGGGGTGTACGGATTGTATGTGGCCTTTACCTCCGGGTACAACGTGGGACGCTACGGCTGGTTTCGGAATTGGATGTTCGTCCTCCAGCGCGTAACCGGAGTGATCACCTTCATTTTTATTGTTTTCCACCTCTGGACAACGCGGTTCAGCGGGAATGCCCCCAGCTTTGACCTCGTCCATCGCATTGTCGCCAATCCAGTGACCTTCTGGTTCATGGTGATCGGTGTGGTCGCCGCGGTATTTCACCTCAGTAATGGCTTGTGGTCGTTTTGCATTCACTGGGGCATCACGGTGGGGCCGCGTTCCCAACGGGTTTTCGCTTACGTGTTCGGAGTCTTTTTCCTCGTTTTGAGCTATGTCGGCATCAGCGCACTAGTCGCATTCACCCACGGGGCGGCGTGAGGAGGAATCGGGCATGGGTCAGCAGAAAGTGATCGTCGTCGGCGGCGGCTTGGCCGGTCTTATGACCACGATTAAAGTGGCGGAAGCGGGCGTGCCGGTGGACTTGTTTTCCCTGGTCCCCGTCAAGCGTTCCCATTCGGTGTGCGCCCAGGGAGGCATCAACGGGGCGGTGAACACCAAAGGCGAGGGCGACTCCCCCTGGGAACATTTTGACGACACGGTTTATGGAGGCGATTTTCTCGCCAATCAGCCTCCGGTCTTGAAGATGTGCGAGGCGGCCCCCGGGATTATTTACCTCATGGACCGGATGGGGGTCATGTTCAATCGAACACCGGAAGGGTTGCTCGACTTCAGGCGGTTTGGCGGAACGAAACATCACCGCACGGCTTTTGCGGGAGCCACCACAGGCCAGCAACTGCTTTACGCTTTGGACGAACAGGTGCGGCGCTTCGAAGCGGCGGGCTTGGTGCAGAAGTATGAGGGCTGGGAATTTCTCCAGGCGGTCATCGACGATGAGGGCGTATGTCGGGGGATCATAGCCCAGGATTTGCGCTCCATGGAGATCCACGCTTTTCGCAGCGACGCCGTGGTGATGGCGACCGGGGGGCTTGGGCTGATCTTCGGCAAGAGCACCAATTCGATCATCAATACGGGTTCTGCGGGATCGGCGCTGTACCAGCAAGGCGTGTATTTTGCAAACGGGGAGTTTGTGCAGGTGCATCCCACGGCGATTCCGGGGGACGACAAGCTGCGCCTAATGTCCGAGTCGGCCCGGGGCGAAGGCGGCCGGGTGTGGACTTACAAGGACGGGAAACCGTGGTATTTTCTCGAGGAAAAATACCCGGCCTACGGCAATCTCGTACCCCGGGATATCGCCACCCGGGAGATCTTTCACGTGTGTGTGGACCTGGGGCTCGGGATCAACGGGGAAAATATGGTCTATCTCGATGTATCCCACATCCCGGCGGATGTCCTCAACGTGAAACTGGGTGGGATCCTGGAGATCTATGAAAAATTCGTAGGGGACGATCCCCGGAAGGTTCCGATGCGGATTTTCCCGGCGGTGCATTATTCTATGGGTGGTTTGTGGGTGGATTATGACCAGATGACCAATATCCCCGGTCTTTTTGCCGCTGGCGAAGCGGAGTACCAGTACCACGGCGCGAACCGCCTGGGGGCCAATTCTCTCTTGTCCTGTATCTACGGCGGCATGGTGGCGGGCCCCAAAGCGGTGGAGTGGATCCGGGGCGTGAAAAAATCGGCCGATGACCTGCCGGACGGTCTGTTTGAGACGGAAAGGAAAAAGCAAGAGGAACGGTTTGAGTCGATCCTCCGCATGGAAGGGCCGGAGAATCCCTACAAACTGCATCGGGAACTCGGTCAGTGGATGACCGACAATGTGACCATTGTCCGCTACAATGACCGTTTGAAAAAGACGGACGAAAAGATTCAAGAGCTGATGGAGCGGTGGCACCGCATCGGCGTTGCGGACAAATCCCGGTGGGAAAACATGATGGCGCCCTTTACCCGTCAGTTGTGGAACATGTTGCAGTTGGCCCGGGTGATCACCCTGGGGGCCCTGAACCGCAACGAGAGCCGGGGGGCTCATTATAAACCGGAGTTTCCCAACCGGGATGACGAAAACTGGCTTAAAACCACGAAGGCAAAGTATACGCCCGATGGCCCGGTATTCGAATACGAGCCGGTGGATGTATCCTTGATCAAGCCCAGGCCGCGGAAGTACGACGTGGAGAAGGAGGAGACCAAGGCGTGAGCGAGAAAACGATCCGCCTCATCATACAGCGGCAGGATACCCCGGACAGTAAGCCCTATGACGAGGAGTTTGAGGTTCCTTATCGGCCCAATATGAACGTCATCGCCTGTCTAATGGAAATTCAGCGGAATCCCGTTAACGCCAAGGGGGAGCCGGTATCCCCGGTGGTATGGGAATCCAATTGCCTGGAAGAGGTGTGCGGCGCCTGTTCCATGGTGATCAACGGCAAACCCCGCCAGGCCTGTACGGCCCTTGTTGACCAATTGGAGCAGCCGATCCGTCTGCAGCCGATGCGCACCTTCCCTGTGGTGCGAGACTTGGTGGTCGACCGAAGCCGCATGTTTGAAGCTCTGAAAAAGATCAAAGCCTGGATTCCCATCGACGGCACTTATGACCTGGGCCCCGGCCCCAGGATGCCTGAGCGGGAGCGGCAATGGGCTTACGAGTTGTCTAAATGCTTCACCTGTGGCTGTTGCGTCGAAGCATGTCCGAACGTGAATGACAAAACCTCGTTCATGGGTCCCTTTGCCATCAGTCAAGTGCGGCTGTTCAACACCCATCCAACTGGGAAAATGCACCGGGAGGAACGACTGGAGGCGATGATGGGCGAGGGCGGTATTCACGAATGCGGCAACGCCCAGAACTGTGTCCAGGTCTGTCCGAAAGGGATCCCGTTGACCACGTCGATCGCGGCCGTGAATCGGGAAGTCAACAGCTATGCCATCGGAAGTTGGTTGAAGAAGTAATCGAGGGCATTTCGAATGCAACCCGGCCCTGGCACAATCGGAGCCGGGTCTTTTTCTGTTCGCGGAAAGGGGTACCCGGTCGATGGCCACGGGGTGGACTGGCTCATTCGCCCAACCCCGTGCATATGGTGGCCCGGAAAGATCATGCGCCCGAACTCTCTCAATTCATCCCGCCCGATTCGGGGAGGTTTGTGGCGGGCGCGGATGTCTGGATGGACGAGTTGCCATCCTTGCTGCGCGGTCATAGGATACGTTGACTGTATCCCTTGCCCTTGTCATTGACGCCGCGTACAAGGAGGGATCAACCGTGACAGCGGTGGGAGACGTTCGAGGCAAATCACTCTTGACCGCTCGGGAACGCGAGGTGTTCGAACTTCTCGTTCAAGATAAAACTACAAGGGAGATCGCCGAGCAACTGTATATTAGCGAGAAAACTGTGCGCAATCACATTTCAAACGTCATGAAAAAATTGAATGTCAAAGGAAGATCCCAGGCGGTGGTGGAGTTGGTCCGCATGGGAGAATTGAAAATTTGACAAACCCGGGTCCTACGTTGACGTTTCGGTGTAAGGAACATTAGAATGGGGGCAAACGCGAATGGGAGGCCCTCTATGGAACAGCGGTGGGTTCCCGGACAGGATTTGGTCAGCGAGATTGAGCAAGAGCTTCGCTTTATCAGCCGCATTGTCCGTCAGAAGGGTCGGGAAATCCATGTGAATTTTCAGATCACACCTCCTCAATTCGAAGCCCTGATGTTGATCCGCGATCATGGCGTGCTCACCATGGGCGAATTGAGCAGTAAGATGTTTCTCGCGTACAGCACGACGACCGATTTGGTGGATCGGTTGGAACGGCATGGCTTGGTGGAGAGGCTTCGGGATCCGATCGATCGACGGGTGGTGCGGCTCCGGGTCTTGGATCGGGGGCTGGCGATGATTGAACAGGTGCTGGAAGCGCGTCGGGATTATCTCCGGGGTGTGTTGGCGCGTATGGAGCCCGGCAAAGTTCCGATTTTGGCCGATGCGCTCAAAGATTTGATCGCCCATATTCAGTAATCGGCAGAGGTTCCCCGTGGGGAGCCTTTTACTTTGCGTTTTTCACCCTTGCCTCTTCCCGGAACCGGCATACCAGCCCGTCATGCTCGTATATATAGGGATGAGCACGTGACGGACAGGAGGGAAGGCCGGTGAAGGGGATGCGGTGGCGATGGTTGATCGTGGCAGCGGTAGGGATGATCGCTGTCGGCTGTGGATTTGGCAGCCCTGTTTCCGGGCCCGTCGATCAGCCTCCAGGAGGCCCGGCGCCGAGCGCGCCTCAGGGAGATCAGGTGGGTGAAACGGTCCAGGCCACGATGTATTATGTGAACCCGCAGGGTTATGTGGTGCCCATTGCCGATTCGATTCCGAAGGTGACCGGAATTGCTACGGAGACTCTCCAGTACATGGTTCAGGGCGGTCCAGGGGACGCCACGGCGGCCAAGTGGGGATTAAAGGGATCCCTGCCACCGGGGACGAAGGTTTTGGGGATGGACATTCGGAACGGGTTGGCCAAGGTCGATTTTTCGAAAGAGGTCCTCCACTATCAGACGCCTCAACAAGAACGGCAAATCGTGGATAGCGTGGTGTGGGCGTTGACGGAGTTCCCCACGATCCAGCAAGTGCAGATTCTCGTGAACGGTCGGCAGCTTCAAACGATGCCTGTAGCGGGAACCCCGATCGGGCAGCCCCTGGGGCGGGCGATGGGTATCAATCTTAATGTGGCTGGCAACATCAACCCCTCCAATACGGAGAAGCTGACCTTGTACTACAGCGGGGGGTCGGGAGATCATACGTACTTGGTGCCCGTGACCAAAATTCTTCCGGTGGGTTCCTCCACCGATGTGGTGAAAGATACGATGGCTCAGTTGACAGACCCGGGAATCCAGGGATTGAGTTCGCCGGTGACCACGCGGGCGAAAGTGTTGCACACGAGCCTGGATGGCAATCTCGCCACCGTGGATTTCGACCGCTCTTTCTGGAATGACCAAAAACCAGATCAATCGGTGGCCGCTGTGGTGCTGTCTCTTGCACAAAGTGTTCATGTGTCCCAAGTGAAACTCACGGTCAAAGGGGAGACGCCGGTGGTGAAGGGTCTCGATCTTGCCAAACCGGTGTCGGCGCCGCGATTTGTCAATACGTCGCAGTTGTAGTGAAAGGGCGGGGCTCCATGATATAATGATGCCTTAAGAGGCGAAAGGAAAGGAAAGAACCGCCGTGTATACCGTCGTTTTGGCGACGCACAACAAAGGCAAGGTCCGGGAGTTCACGGAGATGCTCCGCCCTTTGGGCTGGGACATATTCCCGCTGAATGCATTCCCCGAGTATGTACCGCCCCCGGAAACCGGGGCGACTTTTTGTGAGAATGCGCTGATCAAAGCCCGGGATGCCGCGGAGCGCCTCGGGCTGCCGGCACTGGCGGACGACTCGGGACTGGAGGTGGAAGCCCTCGGGGGACGGCCGGGGGTTTTTTCGGCCCGGTTCGCGGGATCCGGGGCTACAGACGAGGAGAACAACCGGCTGCTTTTGGCGGAACTGGAGCGCTGCCCTGCGCCGCCCCCTTGGGCTGCCCGATTCGTTTGCTGCCTGGCTTGGGTCGAGCCATCGGGGGAGACTCACACCTTCCACGGGGAGACTCGGGGATGGATCTTGGCGCAGCCCAGGGGGAGTGGAGGATTCGGGTACGATCCTTTGTTTTGGAGCCCGGAGCTTCAACAAACCTTCGGTGAAGCCCCGCCCGAGGCGAAAAATCGAGTGAGCCATCGCAAAAGGGCCCTGGAAGCCCTTGTCCAGGCATTGTCCAGGCCAGGGGGAGGAACCCCGGGAGCGTCGTCGGTTTAACAGGGGCGCTTCTGGTCCCGGGGAGAGAACCTCACGCGGTTGCTCTTGACGGGGGTAGGGTGGGGTTCGTATAATACGCTTTGTGGCGAATGGGGGGACGTCTCTGCTGGAAGGGCGCCGCCCCGGAGAGTGCGGGTGTAGCTCAATGGTAGAGCCCCAGCCTTCCAAGCTGGTTACGTGGGTTCGATTCCCATCACCCGCTCCACCGTTGTCCCAGTAGCTCAGCTGGATAGAGCAATGGCCTTCTAAGCCATGTGTCGGGGGTTCGAATCCCTCCTGGGACGCCAACGATCAGGTCTCGTCCGGGTGGGACCAAGAGGTGTCGAGGTGCCGGCTCCGGCGGTTTCTGTGCTTTGAGGACTCCGGGAGGAGTCTTTTTTTGTCCGGCCGGCCAGCGGCAACTTAGGTCTTCCTGTGATTGCGCCCGTTTAGTTGCCGTGATATAGTGACTATGACGTGGCCGGCGATTACTGTGAACAGGCGGCAAGGAGGAACATGTGTTCATGATCACGAAATGGGAGAAAACCGAGAAGAATCTCGGCATCCTGGAAGTCGAAGTTGACCCCGGGGCGCTAGCCCAAGCGCTGGACCAGGCGTTCAAAAAAGTGGTAAAAAAAGTAAATTTACCTGGTTTTCGAAAAGGCCGGGTTCCCCGGGCTGTTTTTGAAGCCCGGTTCGGTGTAGAGGCGCTTTACAACGACGCTTTAGACTTGCTGCTTCCCGAAGCGTATGCCAAGGCGGTGGAAGAAGCCCAGATTGAGCCCGTGTCCCAGCCGGAGATCGACGTCGTCCAACTCGAAAAAGGAAAGCCGTTTATTTTTAAGGCGAAGGTGACCGTCAAGCCCGAGGTAGAATTGGGGACCTACAAGGGCGTGACGGTGGAAGATAAGGAATTCCCGGTTACCGAGGAGGATGTGGATAAGGAACTGGAGAACCTGCGCCGTCAACACGCCCAGATCGAGGTTGTGGGCGAAGGCGGGACGGTCCAAAACGAGGATCTCGTCATGATCGATTTTGAGGGTTTTGTCGATGGTGAGCCTCTGGAGGGCGGCCAGGGCGAAGATTACCAATTAGAAATCGGATCTGGCACTTTTGTACAGGGGTTCGAAGAACAACTCATCGGCATGGCCCAGGGAGAGGATCGGGAGATCCGGGTTACGTTTCCCGATGATTATCATGTCGAGGGCCTTCGGGGTAAAGAGGCCCTGTTTAAGGTCCATCTGCACGACATTAAACGCAAGAGGCTGCCGGAGCTGGACGATGAGTTCGCGAAGGATATCAGTGAGTTTGAAACCTTGGAGGAATTGCGTGCCGATCTCAAGAATAAACTCGAACAGAGGGCGGAACAAGACCACAGGACCTACCTCGAGAATCAGGTGGTGGACAAGGTGGTCGAAGGGGCGGTGGTGGAGGTCCCCAGTGTGATGGTCGAGCACGAACTGGAGCATCTGTACCACGATTTCGCCGATCGGCTACAGCGCCAGGGGATTTCCACGGAGATGTATTTTGAGGTGACGGGTTCGTCCAAGGAGAAAGTAAAGGAACAGATGCGTCCGGATGCGGAGAAGCGGGTTCGGACAAGTCTCGTGCTGGAAGCGGTGCAGAAGCAGGAGGGTATTGAACCCACGGAGGAAGAGGTTGAGGCGGAGTTGGAGAAAGCGGCGGAATCCATGCGGATGGATGTAGCGCGGCTCAAAGAGTTGCTGACCCCGTCCCAGCTTGATTCTCTTCGCCAGGATTTGGCGATCCGAAAGACGGTGGACTTTCTCGTGGCCAATAGTACATCGGCGTAACATGGTGTACAATAGAAAGAGCCTGAGGTGATATTCATTTGCGGGTACCCTCGTCGAGGGTGCCTCGTTTTCCACATGGAGGGGGGTCCCCATGAGTCTGGTACCGATGGTGATCGAGCAGAGCAGCCGCGGGGAGAGAGCTTACGATATTTACTCCCGTTTGCTAAAAGACAGGATCATTTTTTTGGGGACGGAGATCGACGACATCGTCGCCAATCTCGTGGTGGCGCAACTCCTGTTTTTGGCTGCGGAAGACGACAAGAAGGATATTCGTTTGTATATCAACAGCCCGGGGGGATCCATTACTGCCGGAATGGCGATTTATGATACAATGCAATATATTAAGCCCGATGTTTCGACGGTGTGCATCGGTATGGCGGCGAGCATGGGAGCGTTTCTCTTGGCCGCGGGGACCAAAGGGAAGCGTTTCGCCCTCCCGAACAGTGAGATCATGATTCACCAGCCGTTGGGCGGCGTGCGGGGCCAGGCGGCGGACATCAAGATTCACGCCGACTGGATTCTGAGGACCAAGGACAAGATCAACCGCATTCTGTCTGAGCGCACTGGGCAGCCCTTGGAGAAGATCGAGCGGGATACGGATCGAGACAATTTTATGGACGCCGAGGAAGCCAAGGCGTATGGGCTGATCGATGAGGTGATCTCGCCCGTCGACCTGAAGTAGAGGGGTGAGCCGATGTTTAAATTCAGCGATGATAAGGGGCAGCTCAAGTGTTCCTTTTGCGGCAAAACCCAGGACCAGGTCCGCAAGTTGGTGGCCGGCCCGGGAGTCTACATTTGCGACGAGTGCATCGAGTTGTGCAATGAGATCGTAGAGGAAGAACTCGGGGAAGAAGAAGAGTTTGAACTCACCGATGTCCCGAAACCCACGGAGATCCGCGCCATCCTCGACCAATACGTCATTGGCCAGGATCATGCCAAGAAGTCCCTGGCCGTGGCCGTTTACAACCATTACAAGCGGATCAACGCCCAGGGTAAACCGGATGACGTCGAGCTGTCCAAAAGCAATATCTTGCTCATAGGGCCTACCGGAAGCGGGAAAACGCTGCTCGCCCAGACCTTGGCACGGATTCTCAACGTTCCTTTTGCCATCGCGGACGCGACCTCTCTCACCGAGGCCGGATACGTCGGGGAAGACGTCGAGAACATTCTTCTCAAGTTGATCCAAGCGGCGGATTACGACGTGGAAAAGGCCGAGAAAGGGATCATTTATATCGACGAGATCGATAAGATCGCCCGGAAATCGGAGAATCCTTCCATCACCCGGGACGTGTCGGGGGAAGGTGTCCAGCAAGCCCTGTTGAAGATCCTCGAGGGGACAGTGGCGAGTGTTCCGCCTCAGGGTGGGCGTAAACACCCCCATCAGGAATTCATCCAGATCGACACCAGCAATATTTTGTTCATTTGTGGCGGGGCCTTTGATGGACTTGAACAGATCATCAAGCGCCGCCTCGGCCGCAAGGTCATCGGGTTTGGCAGTGAAGAAGCCCGAGGGACCGACCTGAGCCGGGATGAAGTCCTGTCGAAGGTCCTTCCCGAGGACTTGTTAAAATATGGCCTGATCCCGGAGTTTGTCGGGCGCCTCCCGGTGATCACCACCTTGGCTGCCCTGGATGAGACGGCACTGAAGCGGATACTCCTGGAGCCGAAAAATGCGTTGGTTAAACAATATCAACGGTTACTGGAGTTGGATGATGTCCAGTTGGAGTTTACGGACGAGGCGCTGACGGAGATCGCCCGGGAGGCGATTAAGAGAAACACCGGTGCCCGGGGACTGCGGGCGATTATCGAGGGTATCATGCTGGACGTGATGTATGAGATCCCCTCCAGGGACGACATCACCAAATGTGTGGTCACCAAAGAGACGGTCTTGCTGAAGGAATCTCCAATTCTGGTAAAGGCCGACGGGCGTAAGAAGAAAAAGAAAGAAGAAACGGCGTAAAACCAGTCGGGAAGCCAGACCGTACCTGGGCGGAGGGGAGGAATCCCCTCCGTTTGTTTTTGTGGGAGCGCGGCATACTAGTGCCAGACTTTCCGCGAGGGAGGGGGCGGCGGTGGGCGCTTTGCTGCTGGCGACGGAAGTGGTTTTTCTGGTGCTGGCCGGGTTTTATATCTGGAATGTCATGAAAAGCCAATCCGGGGGGCGCACCTTTGGCCCATTCTCTGTCCGGGACTCCCGTCGGGACTTGGACGAATGGGCGCGTAAACGGGAGACTTCGTTGACCGAACCTCTCAATGAAAGGGTGCGCCCTCAACGGTTTGAGGACATCGTTGGCCAATCGGAAGGGATTAAAGCTTTGCGGGCGGCCTTATGTGGCCCCCACCCCCAGCATGTGATCCTCTACGGCCCGCCCGGGGTGGGTAAAACTGCTGCTGCCCGCCTGGTGTTGGAGGAGGCCAAGGAGAACCCCAAGTCTCCTTTCGGGCCGGAGGCCCCCTTTATCGAGGTGGATGCCACCACTGTTCGTTTTGACGAGCGGGGAATCGCCGACCCGCTGATCGGATCGGTGCACGACCCGATTTATCAAGGCGCCGGGGCGATGGGGGCCGCGGGCATCCCACAACCGAAACCGGGCGCTGTGACCCGGGCCCACGGGGGCATTCTGTTTATCGACGAGATCGGGGAGCTACACCCCATCCAGATGAACAAGTTGCTCAAAGTGTTGGAGGATCGCCGGGTTCTCCTGGAGAGCGCGTATTATCGCCCTGGGGATTCCGCAATTCCGCCCCATATCCACGATCTGTTCCAAAACGGCCTGCCCGCCGACTTCCGCTTGATCGGGGCCACCACCCGCCCGGCTCACGAACTCCCGCCGGCCCTGCGCTCCCGATGCGTGGAGATTTATTTTCGCCCTTTATATCCCGATGAATTGGCCCAAATCGCCGAGCGGGCGGCCCGCCGCATCGGGGTTGAAATCCCCCCTGAGGCGGTTCAGGCGGTGGCCGGGTACGCCGGGAATGGCCGGGACGCGGTCAACCTGGTTCAAATCGCAGCAGGGGCGGTGCAGAATGAGGGGAGGGACCGCGTCGAACCCGAGGACGTCGAATGGGTCGTGCAAGTGGCAGGCTATTCTCCACAGCCGCATCACCGGGTGGCCGGCCGGCCCACGGTGGGATTGGTGCACGGACTAGCGGTTTATGGACCCAACGTCGGGCGCGTGTTGCCGATCGAGGCCAGTGCCCTATATCGGCCGGGTGCTGGCCAGATCCGAGTGACCGGGGTCATCGATGAGGAAGAGGTGAGCCATGGGGCCCGGCGGATGAAACGGCGCTCTACCGCCCAGGGTTCGGTAGAGAACGCCGAAACGGTTCTGCGGAGGTTCGGGATTGCCCTGGACGACTGGAGCGTTCACATCAACATTCCCGGCGGGGTGCCGGTAGATGGTCCTTCGGCCGGGTTGGCGATAGCTATGGCCATGTATTCGGCGATCCGGGAGATTCCTGTGGACGGCTTTTTGGCGGTAACGGGTGAGATTTCGTTGTCCGGTTCGGTCAAAGCGGTGGGCGGGGTGCCGGCGAAGATTGAGGCGGCTCGGAAGGCAGGAGCCCGAAGAGTCCTCATTCCCGATGACAATTGGTCGGAGCGGTGGTCTTGTGACCCGGAGCTTGAAATCATCCCCGTGCGGGACTTTGGGGAAGCGTTGGTTTATCTCAAGGGGACGCCTTTACCAACCGTCCCGGATCTTCCGGCTCCGGCGGTGGCGGCTGCCGGCTCGGGGCTGGAGGCGGATGCGTCTTTATAGGCGTTTTACACGGCGTCTACATTCCTTTAGAATAGGAGTGCTGCACCCCGAATCGGCCGCCTGGGCGGCAGCGAAGCAGGAGGTGACGGTACCGTGGCTCAATCGGTCACATTGCCGTTATTGCCCTTACGAGGGTTGTTGGTGTTCCCAACGATGGTGCTCCATCTCGACGTGGGACGGGAAAAGTCCGTTCACGCCCTGGAGAGGGCGATGGTGGGGAATAGGAAGATTCTGCTTGCCTCGCAGATGGAATCTCATGTGGACGACCCCCAGACCGGGGATATTTACGGGGTGGGGACCGTCGCGGAGATCAAACAGATGCTTAAACTGCCCAATGGGACGATCCGCGTCCTGGTGGAAGGCTTGAGCCGGGCGAGGATCCTTCGCTATCTCGAAACGGAGGAAGTGTTTTCGGTCGAGGCGGAAACGGTGGATGAAGATAGTGGAGAACCGACGCCAGAGATCGAAGCCCGGATGAGAAGCGTTCTGCACCAGTTTGAGCAATATGTGAGTTTGTCGAAAAAGATCACCCATGAAACATATTTGGCCGTTCTGGATATTGAAGAGCCGGGACGGCTGGCAGACGTGATCGCGTCTCACCTGCCCCTCAAGATCAAAGATAAACAGACCATCCTCGAAGCCTTCGATGTGGAAGAGCGGCTGGAACAATTGTTGCGCCTCTTGTCCGACGAGCGGGAGGTCCTGGAACTCGAACGAAAGATCAACCAGCGTGTGCGGCGGCAGATGGAGAAAACTCAAAAGGAATATTTTCTCCGGGAACAAATGAAGGCGATTCAGAAGGAACTGGGCGAAAAAGAAGGTCGCCTGGCCGAAGTGGAGCAACTTCGGGAACAGCTCGCCGCCCTGGAAATGCCGGGTGAGATCCGGGAACGAATCGAAAAAGAGATCGATCGCCTGGAAAAGATCCCCCAGGCGTCGGCCGAGGGATCGGTGGTCCGCACGTACATCGACTGGTTGATGTCCCTGCCCTGGAAAGAGCCCGAGCCCCGGGAGATTGATATCGATCGGGCGTCCCAAGTCTTGGACGAAGATCATTACGGATTGGAGAAAGTGAAAGAGCGGATCCTGGAATATCTCGCAGTACAAAAACTGGCTCATCGGTTAAAAGGGCCTATACTCTGTTTTGTGGGCCCGCCCGGAGTCGGGAAGACGAGTTTGGCCAAATCGATCGCCCGGGCCCTGGGACGGCGGTTTGTCCGCGTCTCGCTGGGCGGGGTGCGGGATGAGGCGGAGATTCGCGGCCACCGCCGCACCTATGTGGGGGCGTTGCCCGGGCGTATCATTCAAGGAATGAAACAAGCCGGAGAAATGGATCCCGTTTTCCTCTTGGATGAGATTGACAAAATGAGCCATGATTTTCGCGGAGATCCGGCGTCGGCTCTGCTTGAGGTACTGGACCCGGAGCAGAATCATACCTTCAGTGACCATTATATCGAGGTGCCCTACGATCTGTCCCGGGTGCTCTTCATCACCACCGCCAATGTGGCGTATACGATTCCTCAGCCTCTCCTCGACCGTATGGAGGTGATTCATCTCCCGGGGTATACCGAGGTGGAGAAATTGCGGATCGCCAAGGGGTATCTCGTTCCCAAGCAACTGGAGGCCCACGGTTTAACCCGGGATCAACTGTCGATCTCCGACGAGACTTTGCTCAAAATCATTCGAAGTTATACCCGGGAGGCCGGGGTCCGGAATCTTGAACGGGAAATCGCGGCGGTGTGTCGCAAGGCCGCCCGGATGATTGTCGACGGCAAGAAGAAAGTTTCGGTGACGAAAAGCCGGCTTCAAGCTTTTCTCGGCCCCGAACGGTTTCGCTTCGGCACCGCGGAGGAAACGGACCAAGTGGGGGTGGCCACGGGCCTTGCATGGACCGAGGCGGGCGGGGATACGTTATCCATTGAGGTGGCGGTGGTTCCCGGCAAAGGAAAGCTGACCCTCACCGGCCAGTTGGGCGACGTGATGAAGGAATCGGCCCAGGCGGCCTTCAGCTACATTCGGTCCCGGGCCCGGCAACTACAGATTCCGCCGGGGTTTCCCGACGAGTACGATGTTCACATCCACGTCCCTGAGGGTGCCATTCCTAAAGATGGGCCCAGTGCCGGAATCACCATGGCCACCGCCTTGGTGTCTGCCTTGACAGGGCGTCCTGTGGCGCGGGAAGTGGCGATGACCGGGGAAATCACCCTGAGGGGAAGGGTGCTGCCCATCGGGGGCGTGAAGGAAAAATGCCTTGGCGCCCACCGAGCCGGCGTCCAGAAGGTCTTGCTTCCAAAAGATAACGAGAAGGATCTGCAGGACGTACCGGAAGTAGTTCGCCGGCAATTGTCCTTTGTGTACGTGTCTCATATGGACGATGTGTTGGCAGAAGCCCTTCGCCCGGTTGCCGAACAGGGGGAGCCGGTCTTGCAACCGACCTGAGGGGTGAGGGAGTATGCAGGTGACAGAGGCGATTCTCGCAGGGACCGCAGTTTCCCCCGATCGGTTCCCCAAGGACGGTCTGCCGGAGTTCGCTCTCGTCGGGCGATCTAATGTCGGAAAGTCGTCTCTCATTAATCGGTTGGTTATGCGGAAAAAACTCGCCCACACCTCGAACACGCCGGGTCGGACCCGGACGCTGAATTTTTATCGAATCAATTCTCGCTTCTATCTGGTGGATCTACCGGGGTATGGCTATGCTCAAGTATCGCAAAGTGAACGGCGCCGATGGGGGGCGATGGTGGAGAACTTTCTCGCGAACCGCGAATCTTTGGCCGGGGTGATCCACGTGGTCGACTTGCGTCACCCCCCCACCGCCGATGACCGGTTGATGGCGGAATGGCTTCGGGTCCATGATCTTGCGGTCCTCGTGGTCGCCACCAAAGCGGACAAGATCGCCAGAAGCAGGTGGGAAAGCCATCGCCGGCAGGTAGAAGCGACACTGCAGCCGAGCCGGTGCGTCGTATTTTCGGCCGAAACGGGTGCGGGGCGGGACCAGGTGTGGACCTGGGTTGTCGAGCGGCTATCAGGGCGGGAGGGTCACCCCCCTTCATAAATCGTTCAGAATTTCCATCCGGAGATCGAACGGGTCGATGATATAATAAGATTCAAATGACCCGTGCAGCGGACTTGCCATGATTGAGGTGAAGGTTATGCACATCCTGGTGATCGGCGTCAACCATCGCACTGCGCCCGTGGAAATCCGGGAGCGTTTCAGCATTGGTCCCGAGGAGATGGAACGGGTCCTCGGGCAGCTCCGGGAAACGCGAAGTGTTCTTGAAAGTGTCATTTTGTCCACGTGCAACCGAACGGAGATCTATGCGGTGGTGGACGCCCTTCACCCGGGTGAGCAGTTTCTTCGCCTTTTTCTCGCCAATCTTTCCGGTCTTGACCGGGCGGATTTTACGAGATACATCTATCTGCACGTGAACGACGCGGCGATTCATCATCTGTTTCGGGTGGCGGCGGGGCTGGATTCGATGGTGCTCGGCGAGACCCAGATTCTCGGCCAAGTCCGGGATGCTTTTGAGCACGCCCAAGCGGCTGGAAACACCGGCGCGGTGTTAAACCAGTTGTTCCGGCGGGCGATCACCGGGGCCAAGCGAGGCCATACGGAAACGGAGATCGGTCAACACGCGGTGTCCGTGAGCTATGCGGCGGTGGAATTGGCCCGGAAAGTGTTCGGTTCCATGCGGGATAAAGCGGTGCTGTTGATCGGCGCGGGCAAGATGGGCGAATTGACGGCGACTCACCTGTGGAACCAAGGGGTGAGCCGGGTGTTGGTGGTGAACCGCACCTGGGAAAGGGCCCGGGAACTGGCGGATCGGTTTTCGGGGGAGGCCTACGACTGGTCCGCCCTGGCGCTGGCTTTGGCCGAGGCGGACATCGTGATCAGTTCCACCGGAGCGCCGGGGTATGTCCTCCATCAGGACATGGTGGCGAAGGTATGCCGGCGACGGAGGCAGCGGCCTTTGTTGCTGATCGATATCGCAGTGCCCCGGGACATGGATCCGGCCATTAATGAGATTTCCGATGCGTTTCTCTATGATATCGATGACCTTCGGGAAGTGGTGGCCCAAAACCTGCAAGAGCGGCAACGGGCTGCCGTCCGGGTGGAAGATATTCTAGAAGAAGAGATAAGCGGGTTTAAACAGTGGTACAATATGCAAGAGGTCATCCCCCTCATACGGGATTTGCGGGAGAAAGGCATGCAGGTTCAACGTTCGGTCATGGAGAGCCTGATGAACAAGTTTCCGGACCTCAGCGAACGAGACCGGGTGGTCCTTCACAAACACACGATGAGTATCGTGAACCAATTGCTTCGCGATCCCATCCTTCAGTTGAAAGCGATGGCGACCGAACCGGAGGCGACGTTTTATCTGGAGACGGTCCGGCGGTTGTTTGCGCTTGGAGGGGCCGACGATTCCGGAACCGCCGTCGAACAGGAGGTCGGGGCCCGGGAGAGGGGCGTTCAGGACATGCCCTTGGGGTCCATGGCCGCACAACAGCGGTTGGGTTCCGTCTAAGGTGACGCACGGTGCAACTGGCGACTTATATATTTGATGGGATGACCGTACTTTATGCCATTAGCGTATTGCTCTATTTTCTCGATTTTCTTAATCCCGATGCCCGCGTGAACCGCGCGGCGTTTGTTGTGTTATGCGTCGTATGGGGGCTGCAGACTTTTTTTCTGGCATTTCGAACACGGGAACTGGGGCACTTCCCCGTGTGGTCCACCTCGGAGTCGATGGTCGTTTTCGCCTGGGTGTTACTGGCCGTTTCTGTGGTGGTGAACTATTTTTATAAAATCGACCTGTTCACGTTTTTCGCGAATCTCATCGGATTCGCGGTGGTGGCACTGGATACGTTTGCCCACCGGGGGCCGTCGGCGTCGGTGCCCCGGGAGGGGGACCTGTTGATCATGCACGTGGGGATGGCGTTTCTCAGTTATACGGCCTTCTCATTGGCGTGCATTTTTTCGGTGATGTTTCTCATTCAGGAGAGGCTTCTCAAAGCCAAACGTTTTACCGCCACATTCCGGCGCCTGCCGGCCCTGGATCGGTTGGACCGCCTGGCTTATCGTATGGTTTTGATCGGGTTTCCACTGCTGCTGATCTCGATGATTCTCGGGGCGATCTGGACGGTTCTCCAGTATGGACGTCCTTTGTTGTGGGATGCAAAGCCCTTAGCGTCCCTGTTGTTGTTGCTTCTGTACGGGGCCGTGATTTATCTTCGGGTGACCTCCCGCTGGCCGGTTCGGCGGGCGGCCTGGCTTACGGTGGCGGGGTTTGGCGGCGTTGTCCTGAATTATCTGGTGGTGGGTATGTATTTCTCCCAGTTCCACCGCTGGTGAACGGAGGTGGCGTATTGACGGGGGAGAAAGAGTTGCGGTGTGATTACCTCCTCGCGTTGGATTTGCGGGGGCTGCCGGTCCTGGTGGTGGGAGGCGGGGCTGTAGGAGCTCGGAAGACTGAGGGGCTCATCCAGTGTGGCGCCCGGGTGACGGTGGTGAGTCCGAAGCTGGCGCCACAACTCGAACGCCGGGTTCGGGAGGGGGCGGTGCGCTGGGAACCCCGGGAGTACCACGTGGGAGAAGCCGGGGCGTACCGGTTGGTTTTTGCGGCGGCCGGGAATCCGGAAGTCAACCGGCGGGTGGCGGAGGATGCCCGGGCTTCGGGGGTCTGGATCAATGTCGCCGATCGGCCGGAACTCGGCAATCTCCGGGTTCCCGCCTCGTTTCGCCGAGGGCCGTTGACGGTGGCGGTCTCCACCGCCGGGGGAAGCCCCTGGTTGGCTCAGGCGTTTCGGAAGCTGTTGGAAGAGGTGATCGACCCCGCTTATGGGCCTTTTGTGGAGCAGATGGTGGAAGCGAGACAGAGGTTGCGGGCAGCGGGGGTCGGGGTTTCGGAGCGGCGGGAAGCCTTTGCGGAGATTTGGAGGTCTCAGGCGCTGGACAGGTGGCGTTCCGGCGATGCGCCGGGGGCGAAGGCGGTTCTCGAAGCCATTCTAGAGAGATGGGGGGCGGGGGATCATGGGGATTCTGCGGATCGGATCGCGAAAAAGCGCTCTGGCCATGACCCAGACCCGCTGGGTGATTGAACAGTGGCAGAAACGGGTTCCGGGCCTTTCGGCCGAGGTGGTGCCCATGACCACCCGGGGGGATCAGGTTCTTCACCTGCCGCTTTCCCGGGTGGGCGGCAAGGGCCTCTTTGTCGAAGAAATCGAGCGGGCGCTCCTGAAGAAGCGGATCGACGCCGCGGTGCACAGTTTGAAAGATTTGCCGGCCCAGTTGGCCCCGGGAACGGTGGTCGGTGCTGTGCCCCGGCGAGAGGATCCCCGGGATGCGGTCATCACCCGGGATGGCCGGCCCTTTGATGATCTCCCCTCCGGCGCCCGGGTGGGGACGAGCAGCCTGCGCCGGGTGGCCCAGCTGCGCCGATATCGGCCGGACCTTGCATTTATTCCCCTGCGGGGCAATGTCGATACCCGCCTTCGCAAATTGGCGGCCGGAGAGGTGGATGCGGTGGTTCTGGCAGCGGCCGGGCTTGTGCGGCTCGGGCTCGGGGATCGCATCACCGAGTACCTGTCTCCGGAGATTTGTCTGCCCGCCGTCGGTCAAGGAGCGTTGGCCGTGCAGTGCCGGGAAGCCGATGAAGACACCCGGCGATCCCTGGCGTCTGTGGAAGACGCGGCGGCCCGAAGGACGGTGGAAGCGGAAAGGACTTGTTTGGCGGCGCTGGAGGGGGGCTGCCAGGTGCCCATCGGGGCCCTGGCGGAGATTCGGGATGGACATATTCGATTGGCGGCCATGGTGGCCCGGCCTGACGGGAGTGAATTGTTTCGGGTGGTGGTGCAAGGGGAAGATCCCGCTGAGGTGGGCCGCCGGGCGGCGGCAGATCTCGTTGAACTCGGTGCCGGCAGAATTCTACAGGAAACCCGGGAGGAGGCGGAACTCGGTGGGTGAAGGGGAAGGGCGGACCGGGAAACCGGGGACGGTGTACTTGGTGGGGGCTGGTCCGGGGGATCCCGGGTTGATCACGGTGAAGGGCATGGAGTGTCTAAAAAAGGCCGATGCCGTGGTGTATGATCGCCTGGCTTCGCCCCGCCTGTTGCGCTACCTCCGGCCGGACGCCGAGCGGATTTATGTGGGAAAGGCAGAGGGCCGGCACACCCTGACCCAGGATGAGATCCAGGAACTGTTGGTGCGCCTGGCCCAGGATGGTAAAACGGTGGTCCGCCTGAAGGGGGGAGACCCCTTTGTTTTCGGCCGGGGAGGAGAAGAGGCCGAGTTTCTGGTGGAGCACGGCATTCCCTTTGAAGTGGTGCCGGGGGTGACCTCGGCGGTGGCGGTGCCAGCCTATGCCGGAATTCCTGTGACCCATCGGGACCATACGCCTTCCTTTGCGGTGGTCACCGGCCACGAGGATCCGGAGAAAGAGACGTCGTGGATCGATTGGGACCGGCTGTCCACCGGGGTGGGCACGTTGATTTTTCTCATGGGGGTCGGGCGACTCGCCGGCATTGTCGAGCAGTTGACCGCACACGGCCGTCCGGGCACGACGCCGGTGGCCCTGATCCGCTGGGGCACCCGAATGGAACAGGAAACGGTGACCGGGACTTTGGATACCATCGTCGACGAGGTCCGGAGGCGGAACTTTCGCTCCCCGGCGGTTATTGTGGTGGGAGAAGTGGTGGGCCTCCGGGAGCGGCTGAACTGGTTCGAACGGAAGCCGCTTTTTGGCAAGCGCATTCTCGTGACCCGGGCCCGGGAACAGGCCTCTGCGTTGTCGGCACAGATCGAGGATTTGGGCGGGGAAGCGGTGGAGTTCCCGGCGATCCGAATTGAACCCCCGGCGTCCTGGGCAGATTTGGATGAGGCGCTGACCCGGTCAGACCTGAAGTGGATCGTGTTGACCAGCCGTCACGCCGTGGAGAGCGTATGGTCCCGAATGAGAGCGCTGGAGTTGGACGTCCGTCGGTTGTCTGGGGTTCGGATGGCAGCGGTGGGCCCGGCGACGGCGGAGGCACTGCGGGAGCGGGGAGTCATTCCTGAGTTGACGGCTTCGGAATACCGGGGCCAAGCCTTGGCAGAGACCCTTGTTCCTCACATCGCCTCCGGGGATGTGGTCCTCTTGCCCCGATCGAACCTCGCGTCCCGGGATGTTCCGGAGGTGCTTTCCGCGGCTGGAGCCGCGGTGGTCGAGGCGGAGGCGTACCGGACGGAGCCCGGGTGCGAAGGGGCGGAGGAGGTTCGGGGCCTGCTCCGGGAGGGGCGGATTCACGCCGTGACTTTCACCAGTTCGTCTACGGTGCGATTTTTTCTCCAGGGCATCGGGGAAGAGGCGAGGCCATGGCTAGAGCATGTTCCCGCCTTTTGCATCGGCCCGGTGACCGCAGCCACTGCCCGGGAACTGGGGCTGAAGGTGGCGGGGGTGGCCGAGCAGGCCACCGTTGATAGCTTGGTGGACCTTTTGGCCCGGGAGATGGAAGCCGGAGCCATATGAAACGGGGGATGATCACATGCAATTCGATCGGCATCGCCGGTTGAGATGGACGCCGGGCATGCGAGATCTGTGGCGGGAGAACCGCCTTTCGATAGAGACACTCATGTACCCACTCTTTGCGGTGCACGGCAGCGGGGTTCGGGAGCCGATTTCCTCCATGCCCGGCGTGGAGCACCTGAGTGTGGATGAACTTCGCCGGGAGGCGGTGGAACTGGCGGAGCTCGGGGTGCGGTCGATTCTGTTGTTCGGGATCCCCGCCCACAAAGACGAGCGAAGTTCCGAAGCTTACGATGAGAGGGGCATCGTGCAACAGGCCATTCGGGCGGTCAAAGAAGAAGTTCCGGAGATGGTGGTCGCCACCGATGTCTGTCTCTGTCAGTACAATCCCGCCGGACATTGCGGCATCGTCCGGAATGGAGTCATCCTCAATGACGAAACCCTCCCTCTCCTGGCGCAAACCGCTCTTTCCCACGCCGCCGCCGGGGCCGACCTGGTGGCGCCCTCCGACATGATGGACGGACGGGTGAAAATGATTCGGTCGGCTCTGGACGAGCGGGGCTTTGAGCACGTACCCGTCATGTCCTACGCGGTGAAATACGCGTCCGCGTTCTACGGTCCGTTCCGGGAAGCGGCGGATTCCGCCCCGCAGTTTGGCGACCGGCGGAGTCATCAAATGGACCCCGCCAACCGCCGGGAGGCGATCCGGGAAGCCCGGAGCGATCTCGATGAAGGTGCGGACGTCATTATGGTCAAGCCGGCCATGGCCTACATGGACATCATTCGGGACCTTCGCGAGCGCTTTGATGTCCCTGTGGCCGCTTATCAGGTGAGCGGGGAATATTCCATGATCAAGGCGGCGGGCTTGAGGGGATGGATCGATGAACGGGCGGTGGTTTTGGAATCGCTGTTGGGACTGCGCCGGGCCGGTGCGGATCTGATCATCACTTATTTTGCGAAAGATGTCGCCCGTTGGCTCCGGGAAGATCGGGGATAAGGAGGCGGGACAATGGCAAAATTTGAAATGGACGACATCGATCGGGAATTGCTGAATCTGATTCAATCGTCCTTTCCCTTAGACCCGGAGCCGTTTCGGGTGGTGGGGGAAAGGTGCGGCGTGAGCCAGGAGGAGGCGTTGGAGCGAATTCAACGCCTGAAAGGCAAGGTGATTCGGCAGATCTCGGCGATTTTCGACACCCGGAGCCTGGGGTACCGTTCCAGTCTGGTGGCGGCCCGGGTGAATCCCACCCGGCTGGAAGACGCGGCCCGGGTGTTTAATGAGCACCCGGGAGTTTCTCATAATTACCGCCGGAATCACGAGTTCAACCTGTGGTTCACCATCGCCGTACCCCCGGATAGCCGGATCGGGCTGGAGCGGACGGTACAGCTTCTAGGGGAGCTCGCCGGGGTGGATTCGATTCGGATGCTGCCGACGCTCCGGTTGTACAAGATCGGTGTGCAACTGGATGTGACGGGGAAGCAAAATGTCACCCGAAAGGCGACGGAGGCGGCTTACAGCGACCGGGATCGGGAAATCCCCAAGGGACAGCCCCTCACCGAAGCGGATAAGGGGCTGATCCGGGAGTTGCAAAAAGACATTCCGCTGGTGGTGCGGCCCTTTGATCCCGCCGCCAAGGCCCTGGGGATCGAGACCGAGGCCCTTTTGGCTGGGGCCCAGTCCCTGCTCGACCGAAAGCTGATGCGCCGGTTTTCCGCCGTGTTGCACCACAGGGAGGCGGGTTTTAGGGCTAACGCCATGGGGGTTTGGGCCGTACCCGAAGATCGGGCGGATGAGGTGGGGGCGAAAATGGCGTCGTATGCGGCGGTGAGCCACTGTTACCTCCGTCCCACCTACGAGGACTGGCCCTATAACATCTTTACGATGGTCCACGGCCGCACGGTCAAGGAATGTGAAGCCGTTCTCGGAGCGATTGCCGGGGAGACCGGCATCCGGGAGATGCGGGCTCTGTATTCGACGAAAGAATATAAAAAGACCCGGGTCCAATACTTTACCCCGGAAATGGAAGCTTGGGAGGAGAAATATCTGCCCCGGGTCGGCCTCGGGGCATAGGAGGCGTCGGGATGTTTCAGGGGACTACACGGTCGGAGCGGGCCTACGAAGCGGCGCAGAAAGTGATGCCCGGCGGCGTGAACAGTCCGGTGCGGGCATTTCATGCGGTGGAAGGTCCCCCGGTTTTCATTGCCGAGGGCCGGGGGTCGCATCTGATCGACATCGATGGAAACGAGTACATTGATTACTGTTTGTCCTGGGGCCCGCTCATCCTCGGCCACGCCCACCCGGATGTGGTGAGGGCGATCACCGAGACCGCCGCTCGGGGGACTAGTTTCGGAGCCCCCACCCTATTGGAAACCGAGTTGGCGGAAAGGGTCTGCCAACTGATGCCTTCGGTGGAAGTCGTCCGCATGGTTAACTCGGGCACCGAGGCGACCATGAGCGCCCTGCGGGTGGCCCGGGCCTACACCCGCCGGGATCGGGTGGTGAAATTCATCGGTTGTTATCACGGCCATGGGGATAGTTTCCTGGTCAAGGCGGGCTCTGGTGTTGCCACCCTGGGACTGCCGGACAGCCCCGGCGTACCCGAGGGGGTGACCGCCAATACCATAGCCTTGCCTTATAACGACCTCGACGCTGTTCGTGACACGTTTGCGAAGGTCGGCGAGGGGATTGCCGCGGTGATCGTGGAACCAGTACCGGGCAACATGGGGTTGGTTCTTCCCCGGGCGGGCTTTTTGGAAGGACTGCGGGAGATCACCCGGGAGTACGGGGCGTTGCTGATTTTTGACGAGGTCATGACCGGGTTTCGGGTGGCCAGAGGGGGCGCCCAGGAGCGGTTTGGGATCGATCCCGATCTCACGACGTTCGGTAAAGTGATCGGCGGGGGCCTCCCGGTCGGGGCATTTGGAGGAAAACGGTCGATTATGGAGTTGGTGGCACCGGCGGGTCCGGTGTATCAGGCGGGGACCCTTTCCGGAAATCCCTTGGCCATGGCCGCAGGGCTCGCAACCCTTTCCCATCTGAACGAGGACGTGTATCGGCGCTTCGAAGAGATGAGCAAACGGTTGGTGGACGGGCTTGTGGAGGCGGCCCGGGAGACGGGGATCCCGGTGTATGCGGCGGCGTCCGGCTCCATGTACGGGTTTTATTTTAGCGAGGAGCCGGTGGTGGATTACGAAAGCGCCAAACGGGCCGATGGGCGCCGTTTTGCAAAATATCACCGGTTGATGCTGGAGAGAGGGGTGTACCTGCCCCCCGCGCAACTGGAGGCCCGGTTTTTGTCCACGGCACACAGTGACGCGGACCTGGATCGGACTTTGGAGGCCCATCGGAATGCTCTGAAACGGTTGTAACCGACACCGATGGGAGATCTCCGGTGCGGTGAAGAGAGAGTGTGGAATTGGGCGGGCACAAGGAGTCGGGCGGAACTTCGGGCGAGAGACGAAGTTCCGCCTTCTTGCATGGGATGGCTTGACCAGCGGTCATAGGACATTTCCCGGACACATAGACCTAAAGGGAACAGACTGCCCGTACGCGGCGCTCGGGGCGACCGCGGGCGGGCGCGGTCGATGAAGGGAGGGCACCGGGGTGCGGGAAGGAAAACGGCAACGGACCATTCAGGTGCGTGTCGACCGCCAGTGCGAAATCCCGGAGTTGCAGGGGGATGAATCGTTAGAGGACATGGCCCTGGCCACGGAGATCACTTCCTTCTCCCGAGAGGGGGACGCTTACATCCTGGAAGGGTATATTGAAGTGATCGGGTATGCCGCTCCTCCCGAGGATCGACGGGGAGATGGTTGGACTCGGCCCGAGGGTTTTTTGTTCGATGCGGTGGCGGATCAAGGCGCTCTCAAAAGTATCCGAGAGAAGCTGCCCTTTGAGCTGCGGGTGCGGGCGGAGGACCAGGAGGGCGAGGTCTTGCACGTCAAAACGCGCCTGGGCTCCTGGGACGTTCACGTGCTCGGCCCCGGAGTTCTTCAGCTCCGGGCGGATCTCATCGTCGACGGATTCTCAGCGACGGGGTATTATTTTCGCTGCGGTGACCAGGAAGAAGGGTTTTGGCCGGAAGGGGCGGGTGAAACGACGGAGGTCGGCCGCAGGTCGTTGCCCGACCAACCGGAGGAGATTTCTGAAGCCGCGGAGGATTTACCTTCTTTCGAGTTCCAGGCCGGTCAAGATCCTGTGAGTGCACCGCCGGGGTGGACGACGGGTCCCATGGATCCGGTACCCGGGGTGGAACTGTCGTCCGTTCGAGAAGAACAGGCGAGTCCAGCTGGCGATCCTGCGGGTGGATCTGATGATCCGGAGGCGGATGCGGATCACGCCGGGGAGAGGGGCGTCGACGGGGAGGAGCATCCAGACGGGCGAGTGGCGGACGACACTTCGGGCTTTGTAGATACGGGTCCGGCCGATGTGCCAGTGGATTTCACGGAGAAAGGGTCGGGCTGGGCGGTCGGCGAAAAAGAGCGGCCGGCAGATTCGCTGCCTGAGGTGCCGCTGACCGAGGAATCGGTTGGGGAAGAAATGGAGGAGGAACCGGGTGCTGCCACGGCAGTGGATGAAGGTGAGCGGGTTGCTGTCACCGCAGTGAGGGCAGGACAGGAGCGACCCGAATCTTTCGCTTGGGCGAAATTGTATCAACGCGCGGAAATGCCCGCTAGCGCCACACTGACGTTCCGACGGGTGAACGAGCAGGAGAGCCTGCTCGGGATTGCCGAAGAGTACCGGGTGCCGGTGACCGATCTGATGCGTCTCAACGGGTTGTCCGGAGAAATCGTCCAACCGGGCCAGTGGCTCGTGGTGCCGAGGCGTCGGAAAGAATGACGGGGCAAGGGATGGCACCCAAGGGATCGATCCTGGAATCGGTGTCCTGGTGGTACGGATTGGCCGACGTTGTGCCCATGTCCCAGGGCGATGGGGAGTTTGAAGTAGAGAGCGGCGGGCACCGCTACGTCGTCGTCCGAGATTCTTCCCCCGAAAACCTGCGGTGGAGACTGGAGGTCTTGAAGGACCTGGAAGCGGAAGGGGTCGTCGCTCTTCCCCGACCGGCGGCGGGACCTGGCGGGCGATTGTGGGTGGAGACCGGCGGATGGACGTACAGCCTGTGGATCCCCGGTGAGGCCAGTGTCATCCTCCCTGGGGATGGGCGTAGTCTCGGTACCGTAACGGGGGCGCTCGTGAAGGTGCTCGCCCGACACCCGCGGCCTGGATCCGGAAAGGCGGATCGCTACGGAACCTGGGTAGCGGGATTCCGCCGGAGTTTAACTGCCCTCGACCGCGTGGTCGCCGAAACGCCGGATGCAGACGGCGGCGCCGTGAGGGCGTTTCGAGAAGGGGGCCAGAAGGCCCTGGCGTTGTTGGAGGAAGGAGATTACCGCAGATGGTCGGAGCGGGCTCAGAAGAACCGTCTCTGTTGTTTGGGTCGCTGGCGTTTAGAGACCGTGGCGACCCTTTGGGAGCGGCCGGGCGATCTCCGGGCGGCCATCGGAGACTTGCCGCTGTACGATGCAGCTACTCTGGCCGAGAATCTCATGATCGCCAAACCGGACGAATGGCTCCCTTTTCTCGATGGGCTTCGGTCTGTTTGGTTGGCGAGCGGATGGGCCCCCCGGGATGTGCGGGCTGCGGAGGTCATCCTGGAGGCGTATCTGCGATTTCCTCACCGATGGCCTCTCCTGAGAACGGACTCCAGGGCCGCATCGGAATATGCTGCCGCTTGGGCTGAAGGTCTAAGCCGGTTTCCGGCGTGGTTGGATCATTCGGTGTAGGGGGATGAACCCATGACAGGCCAAGACATGGCGCTCCGCCGCCGGGAAGCGATCTGGCGGTGGGTGGAGCGCCTCTACGGTTGGCCGCCTGCGGCCTGGGAGCCCCGGCCGGAGTCCGGGGAGGAGAATGACGAACCCTTCGCTGGAGAAGGGGCTGTCTTCCGAATGCGGCACCCGTTGTACAAGATTGAACTGCACGTCTTTCGAACCCCGGTTTGGGGCGACTATGTGGCCAGGGTGGTCCAGTTTGCCTCAGACCGGGGTTTTCCGGTTAGTCCATATTTACCGGGTCTGGATGGAAGCCGGCTGGTCCGATGGAAGGACCGGGTTTTAGCCGCCTGCCGATCGTGGGAAGGTCCTTCTCCACCTCCGGTGGGGGGGACAATTCGGCAATTGTTTGCCCATGCCGCTTGGTGGCATCGGGTGGCCCTGGGTCCCACGCCGGCCTGGCCCCGGTGTGTTGATCCGTTGCCCGAGCGCCTGGAGCAAAACTGGATGGCCTTCATCGAGGGGGCTCCGGAAGACCACCGGGCGATGTTGGAGGGGCTTTTTGCGGCTTGGCACTCCTGGGCGTCAAAATGGGATCTACCGAGGCGGTGGAGTTTGGACACGGCCGCCGGTGGGGCGGTGGGCGCTTTCGACCGAGTGGATGACTGGGTCGACGGTGGGGAAGGGGCATGGTGGCTCCGCCGGGCCAACAGGTGCCGACCGGGGGCGCCCTTCGAAGACATCGCCGGGCTCCTCTTGCGCTACGGCGGGCGGGCGGTGGATCCCAAGCGATGGGAGAGTTGGATCCACGCATATCGAGAGGTGACTCCTTTTCCCGACGATCGAAAATTCGGGATTGCCCTGATCCTCTGGAGTCCGCAAAGACGCCCGGATGAAGAGTGGTTCGAGACGGCGGCGCGGTGGACCCGCAGGGCTCAAGAGTTGGCGGGCCGGGCGGATTGGTTCGGGGTCAACGAGCGAAGGCGCCGGGAGTGGCGGGACATAGCGGACCGGCTGGTGCATTCCTTTGGGCCGCACCCCGCCGTTTCAAAAACGTTGCCAGACGCAGATGTGGTGAACGCATCAGGGAGCATCTCCCGGAGGCGCGCTCCGGCTGTCCGGTTGGCGCTACAGTCTGCTTCGGGTTATCGGGTTGCGGGAACGGGGCGAAAGACCAAAAAAACGCGCACCGGGCGGGATCCGTGGTTGTCTGACGCGGACCCCTGTCTTTCACCGGCCGGCGAACATCGCGACGAGAACTACGAACAGCATCATGAGAATGAACATGTCTAGGGCATTCGGATAGAGCATCGCACGCAAAAATAGCAGTCCGATGGCCGTCAGAAGCAACAACTTGACGATATTCACGATGTCGTGAAGGAACTTTGGCACGGCAATCCTCTCCTCGGCCCGCGTCCCTTTATGGGCGGCGGTCTCTCTATACCTATGCACATTCCCAAAATCGGGTTCAAGCCCGGCCCCCCTTTCTCGGGAAGCCGGGCTCGTTTTAGTGTGGCTTTACCCAGGTTTCGTTTCCCTTTCCCTTTTGCGCCGGTCGGGAAAAAACATGGTATGATGAAAAGGTGCAAAAGAACCGGTAGGACGGGCCCAAAACGAATGAATACGGGCTTAGGCCACCTGAATGTTCGGTAGGATGGAGGTCGTGAAGTGAAGGAGTGGCGTGACGGACTATCATGGGGAATCGGACTGGGGGTGATTGGGGCTGTCGTGGTCGCTATAAAGGGCGATTGGTACCCTGTGATCTTTCCCGCGGCTATGGTGGTGGCCATCAATGGGGCGGTGCGCCAACTGTCCAGCCGTCCACATGTGGGTGGAGGTCTGGCGGGCGCGGTAGCGGGAATCCTGACCCTTGGGGTCTATCTCGCGGTGCACAGGGGAACCCTGTTTACCGGGAGCGCTCCTGCTGAGGTCCTGCGTCAATTTCTGATCCAACAGGTCATCCTCCTGGCTGCGGTGGATTTGGCCGGCACCTGGTTGATGGTCAGGGGAAAACGGTACAGTGAAGAACAGCGGCGACGGCGACAAGAGGCCCGGCGGGCAGAGAGGCAAGCCCAGCGGCGCCGGAAAAAGAA
This sequence comes from Kyrpidia sp., assembly GCF_023512215.1. NCBI lineage: Bacteria > Bacillati > Bacillota > Bacilli > Caryophanales > Alicyclobacillaceae > Kyrpidia > Kyrpidia sp. Next base: position 59,843 of record NZ_JAILZZ010000009.1, read on the forward strand.
GAAAAAGTGATACACATTCGACAGCATTTGACAAGTCGAAGGTGCCGTGTTTATGATAGCAAAGATGTGAAATTGATGTGGAATTCGCGGCAGTTGGAGGGACAGCCATGAAAGGCCAAGGCGGCACAGCCCGGTCGGATCAACTGCCGACCGCTTTTGAACCGGCGAATGTTGAGAGCAAATGGTATCGCTTCTGGATGGAAAATGGATATTTTCGGGCGGGCCGGGTGCCGGATGGAAAGCCCTTTACGATCGTCATCCCGCCCCCCAATGTCACCGGGGCTCTCCACATGGGGCACGCCTTGGATTTCACCCTGCAGGATATTCTCATTCGCTTTCGGCGCATGCAGGGCAGGGATGCGCTTTGGCTACCGGGAACGGACCACGCCGGAATCGCCACCCAGAACCGGGTGGAGGCGATGTTGCTTAAAGAGACGGGCCAGAGCCGCCATGATATCGGGCGCGATGCCTTTGTGGAAAAAGTCTGGGAATGGAAGCGGCAATACGGGAGCATCATCACGAATCAGATACAGGCCTTGGGATTTTCTTGCGATTGGTCCAGGGAGCGGTTTACCATGGACGAGGGCCTATCCAGGGCCGTGCGGGAAGTGTTTGTGCGGCTTTACGAACGCGGTCTCATTTACCGAGGCAAGTATATCATCAATTGGTGTCCGCGCTGTCGAACGGCTTTGTCGGATATCGAGGTGGAGCATGAGGAGCTCGACGGAGCCCTTCATTACGTTCGATACCCGTTCACCGATGGAAGCGGGGCTGTGGTGGTGGCCACCACACGCCCGGAGACGATGTTCGGGGATGTGGCAGTGGCGGTTCATCCGGACGATGAGCGATACCGCGCCTGGATTGGGAAACGGGTGCGCCTCCCCCTGACGGACCGGGAGATCCCGGTGGTCGGAGACTCTTATGTGGATCCTTCCTTTGGAACCGGCTGTCTTAAAATCACTCCGGCCCACGATCCGAACGATTTTGAAGTCGGGCGCAGACACGGCCTGCCCGCGCCGGTGGTGATGAACGAAGATGGCACCATGAACGAAGGGGCGGGCGATTTTCAGGGGATGGACCGGTTCGAGGCCCGTAAGGCGGTGGTGGAGGCGCTGCGCCGGGAAGGTTATCTCGAACGGGTGGAACCGCACCGGCATGCGGTGGGTCATTGTCAGCGCTGCCACACGGTGGTGGAACCGTTCTTGTCCGAACAGTGGTTCGTCAAAATGAAACCCTTGGCCGAGCCGGCCATTGAAGCGGTGAAAGCGGGGCGAGTGCGCTTCGTCCCGGAGCGCTTTGAAAAATTATATCTTCACTGGGTGGAAAATGTACGGGATTGGTGCATTTCTCGCCAGCTTTGGTGGGGTCACCGGATTCCGGCGTGGTACTGTGAGGGGTGCGGGGAAACGATCGTGGCCGCGGAAGACCCGGAGCACTGTCCCCGGTGTGGGAGCCGGCAACTGCGCCAGGAAGAGGACGTTTTGGACACTTGGTTTTCGTCCGCTCTATGGCCTTTTTCCACCATGGGATGGCCGGAGGAAACCGAAGATTTACGCCGGTATTTCCCGACGGATGTCCTTGTGACCGGGTTTGACATCATTTACTTTTGGGTGGCCCGGATGATTTTCATGTCCCTGGCCTTTACCGGAGAAGTGCCTTTTCACACCGTTTACATACACGGACTCGTTCGGGACAGCCAGGGCCGGAAAATGTCCAAAAGTCTGGGGAACGGCATCGATCCCCTGGATGTGGTGAACAAATATGGCGCCGATGCGCTGCGGTTTATGTTGGCGTCGGGCACGGCACCCGGGAATGACCAGCGGTTTTATTGGGAAAAGGTGGAGTCTGCCCGTCATTTTGCCAATAAGATCTGGAATGCCGCCCGTTTTGTGTTGCTGAATGTCGACAAAGAGGTCGGCGGGGATTTAAAGGGCGCTGTGCTCGGTCGACCGGAGCACTGGATCCTTCACCGCCTCAACGAGACGGTGCGGGACGTGACAGAGGCCTTGGAGAACTTCGACTTCGGCGGCGCGGCCAAAATGGTGTATGATTTCGTGTGGGGCGAGTTTTGCGACTGGTACATTGAATTCTCCAAGGCGGCGCTATATGGCGGGAATCCCTTGGCTGCACGGGGGACTCGCCAGGTGTTGGTACACGTCTTGGACCGGGCATTGCGACTTCTCCACCCTTTTATGCCCTTCTTGACCGAAGAGATCTGGCAGAAACTCCCTGGTCATGGGGAGGCCTTGGTGGCGGCAGAGTGGCCGGTACCGGAAGATCAGTACTTCGATGCTCCTGGGGCGGCCGTGGTGGAAGAATGGATGGAGTTGATCCGCCGGGTGCGCAATGTGCGGTCGGAAATGAATGTCCCGCCGGGCAAGCCGGTTCCGGTGCTGGTGCGTCCCGCCGATCAAGAGGCCCTTCGGGATTTCGAGGGGGGAGAGGTCTATCTGCGACGGCTGGCGGGGATTGATCCGCTCGACTTCGATTTGCACGCGGTGCCGCCTTCGAAGTCGGTGACCGAGGTGTTGGGCCGGGCGGAATTGTTCATCCCCTTAGAAGGAGTCGTGGATCTGGAAGGCGAAATAAGACGGTTGGAGAAAGAACTTGAGCAACTGGGGAAGGAAGTGGACCGGGTTCGGGCCAAGCTCGACAATCCGTCCTTTGTGGCCAAAGCTCCGCCGGCGGTGGTGGAAGAACAGCGGCGCAAAGAAGTGGATTACGCGACGCGTCGAGAGCGCGTTCAGGCCCGGCTCGAGTCGCTTCAGCGCATGATCTGATCCGAAGTCTGGTGGCTCCTGGTGCAGGTTCGACATAAGATGAAGAGGGATGATGGGTCGGTGGGGCCGCGGGGAAATGCCGAGGATGTCCAGGACTGGTTGCAAGGGTTGACACGTTTTGGAATCCGTCCGGGTCTTGAGAGGATGCGGTGGATGCTGGATCGTTTGGGTCACCCGGAGCGGGGGTTGCGGTTTTTACACGTAGCGGGCACCAACGGCAAAGGCTCCACTTGTGCCTTTCTGGAATCCATCTTGGAGGCGGCGGGGTACCGCGTGGGGATGTTTATTTCCCCTCCTATGGCGGGGGAGCGAAGCCGGGTGAGCGTAGGCGGCCAAGCGATTCCGGAGGATGTCCTCATCGGGTATCTGCGGGTTCTGCAACCGTTGGCCAGGGAGCTAGAAGTCCGAGAAGATCTTGGTGCACTGACTCATTTTGAAGTGTGGACCCTCGTGGCTCTGCGGTATTTTGAGCAAACCAGGCCTGATGTGGTGGTCTGGGAAACGGGACTCGGCGGCCGGCTCGATTCCACCAATGTCGTGGTGCCCGAGGCAGCGGTCATCACCCAGGTGGGATTCGATCATATGGGGGTTCTTGGGCACACTATTAAACAAATCGCAACGGAAAAGGCCGGCATCATCAAGGAGCGGGTACCGGTCTTCACCACGGCGAATGGGGTCGCCCTCCGGGTGATTGATGAAGTGGCGGCCGGCGTAAACAGTGCGGTATGGGCCCTGGATCGGGAATGGGCAGTGGCGGATCGCCGGGTGCTCCGCCTGGGGGCCGGGCTGCCGCCGGAGGGGCAACAGTTTTCATGGAGTGGGGACGGAGAGACGATATCCGACCTCCGGATTCGGCTTCTTGGGGCCCACCAGTGTGAGAATGCCGGGGTGGCGGTGGCTGTGGCGCGGTATCTGGACCGATCCGGGGTCCTCTCCGTCCCCGGGTGGGCGATCCGCCGGGGGTTGGAGAGGGCCGCGTGGCCGGGGCGGTTGGAGGTGGCCGGACTGTCGCCCCTGATCCTGTTGGACGGGGCCCATAACCCGGACGGGGCGCGACGGCTCGCAGAAGCGTTGCGCGAGATCCGCCCGGGCCCTTGGGGACTCGTGGTCGGCGTTTTGGCAGATAAGGATGTAGATGGGATTCTGTCGGCTTTGAAAGATGTCGCCAGTTGGATGATCGCCACGGCGCCGGATACCCCCCGGGCCATGGACCCGGACAGTTTGGCGACGAGGATGCGTCGAATCGGGGCGGAGGTGGCGGCGGTCTGCCCGAACCCCCTGGACGCCTTGGAGACGGCCGCAGCAGCGGTAGGCTCCGGTGGAGCGGTGTGTGTCACCGGGTCCCTTTACATGGTGATGGACGTCCGAGCCGGAGGGAAGTTGAGGGTGGAGAGCCAGTGAGGGTGGTGGAGATGGAACAATTGGGGAAGCATGTACATTTTGTTGGCATCGGCGGCTATGGGATGAGTGCCCTAGCCCGGGTCTTACTCGACTGGCACATTTCGGTTTCGGGATCGGATGTGGCGGCTAATGCGCTGACGGATGAGCTTGCCCGGCGGGGTGCTGTTATCGCCATCGGACATCGGGCAAGTCAGGTCGATGGCGCGGATTGTGTGGTGTATTCATCAGCAGTGTCCCCCGACAATCCGGAGTTGGTAGAGGCGAGGCGACGGGGGGTGCGCATTCTTCACCGATCGGAACTCTTGGCGGAGATTCTCCAAGCTAAAAAAGGGATTGCCGTTGCGGGAGCCCACGGAAAAACCACCACCTCTTCGATGATCGCCTTTGTGATGAACCAGGCGGGGCTGGATCCCACCTATATTGTCGGAGGAGTCATTTCTAACCTAGGCGAGAACGCAAAGGCAGGCCTGGGTCCTTACGCGGTGGCGGAGGCGGATGAAAGCGACGGGACCTTTTTAAATTATCATCCCTATGTGGCCGTAGTCACCAATATTGAGCCGGATCATCTGGAGAATTACGGTGGGAAATTCGAGAATTTGCGCGGAGCCTATGAAAGGTTCCTCGGGCAAGTGCGGGAGGGGGGTCTGGCCGTCCTGTGTGCGGACGATCCCGAGCTGTCGAATCTAGGCAGCCAAATAGCCGGCCGCACCGTCTGGTACGGTTTTTCTTCCGGGGCGGATTGGACTGCCGAGGACGTCGATCTTCACGATGGTCACTCCCGCTGCCGTGTTTTCTATCGCAAGAAGTACGTTGGGGACCTCACCCTGTCGGTGCCCGGGCGACACAACATCAGCGATGCTCTCGCTGCCATCGCTGTCTGTCGGGAAGCGGGGATCCCCTTCTCGACGATTGCTGAGATTCTATCCAGCTTTCGGGGGGCTAAGCGGCGTTTCCAGCAGATCGCCGATGTGGCCGGGATCTTGATTGTGGATGACTACGCCCATCACCCCACGGAAATCGAGGCCACCCTGGCGGCAGCTCGAACCACCGGACGGCGGATTGTCGCCGTTTTTCAGCCTCAGCGTTACACGCGCACCCATTTTCTTCTCGATCAGTTCAGTTATGCGTTCAAAGATGCGGACGAGGTCATTATTACTGATATCTATTCCCCGGTCGGGGAACAGAAGATCGCCGGAGTCAGCGCCGAGCGCCTTGCCCAGTTGATTCGGGAAAGGAGCAATGAACGGGTTCGGTTTTTGCGGCAAAAGCAGGACGTCATCAACGATCTGCTCAGTCGGGTTCATCCTGGGGATCTGGTCCTGTTCATGGGGGCCGGGGACATTTGGATGGCAGCACGGCAGTTAGCCGAAGCTTTGCAAGACGGCTTGGCAGAACCGATGGCCCGGGCCTGAAACTCTGTTCCAGGTTAAGAGGGGCGTAAATTTGAGGGGTAGGGGAAGGGCAGGTGTCCGCCATGATGGCCAGATGGCTGGAACAAGCCCAGGCCGGAGGAGCGTCCGATCTCCATTTGACTGTGGGGGCACCGCCTATGCTTCGGGTGGATGGTCGATTGCGGCCACTTGGCGGTGGGATACTGACCTCCGAGGAGACGGAGCGATATGCCCGGGAGGTTTTGGGAGGGGAATTCTCCCGGCTATCGGAGATGGGGGATGTGGATACAGCATTGGATTGGGTTGGGCCAGAAGGGGGAGACGCACACCGGATTCGGGTTAACGTCTACCGGCAACGGATGGGAATCAGTTTGGCGATTCGTCTGGTGCCAGATGTGATTCCCAAGCTGGACAGCCTAGGGCTCCCGGCGGTGGTACGCACGATGGTCGACCAACCCTATGGACTCGTGTTGGTGACCGGTCCCACCGGCAGCGGGAAAACCACGACGCTGGCCGCCTTGATCGACGAAATGAACGATCGGTTTGATCGGCATATTATCACATTGGAAGATCCTATTGAATACGTTCATGTACATCGCCGGTGTCTCATCGAGCAGCGGGAAGTGGGCAAGGATGTACCGGATTTCAGCCGCGGGCTGCGAGCGGCGCTGCGCCAGGATCCCGACGTCATTCTGGTGGGGGAGATGCGGGATTTAGAAACGATTCAGACGGCCATTACGGCTGCGGAAACTGGGCACTTGGTCCTCGGGACCCTACATACAGGGGACGCCGTTCAAACGGTGGACCGGCTGATCGACGTTTTCCCCGCCCACCAACAGCAGCAGATTCGCACACAGTTGGCGGCGATTCTCCGGGTAGTGATCGCCCAGCGGCTGGTCAGGCGTATTGGGGGCGCCGGGCGGGTGCCACTGGCCGAGGTCTTGATCAATACTCCGGCGGTGGCGAATCTGATTCGCTCGGACAAGACCCATCAACTTCATACGGTGATGCAAACTGGGCGAAGCCAAGGCATGCAAACTTTTGACATGCACGTTAGGGAACTGGTCTCGGGTGGGGTGATCGATCAGGAAGAAGGCCGTTTGGCTGTGTTCGGCGACCGAATCGATCGATTCGGAGGATGAGGCGGGCGGTACAACGGGCGGCAACGGTTTATACAGGGGATGCGGGGAATTCGACGAGGCGACCTTTCTGGGGAGCCTGACCCCGACGGATGTCCCAGTGTAAACAGATGGGGTGCCATGAATCGGCACCCCTGTTTTTCTCTGGATTTCCTAACGCGCGTTGCCCGTTAGGAGGAAGGAGCGAGAAACGGAAGTCGTGGTGCCAAAGGCCTATTTTTCTCGTACGAGCAAGAAACATCCTTGCAATATTCTTAAGTTGCCTCTATACTGGACGATGACTGCGACAACAACTCTACAGTGAGGTGATCGCGTGCGACAGTGGGGACGGAAACGCCTTTACGCGTTGGCGGCGGCGGTCGCGGTGACGATGGCTGGGGGAGGGGCAGCGGCCGTGTCGTCGGCGAAGACGGTCATCCTCGATGTGGATGGGGCGAAACGCACCATACGCGTGTGGAATACCCCGTCGGTGGCCGAATTGTTGCGGCAGCAGGGGGTCGCTTTCTCCCTCCAGGATATCGTTGCCCCGGTGCCGGGAACGCGGATTGAGGGTTCCCTCCAAGTGGTCGTGATACACGGGAAACGGGTACGTCTTCAGGATGGTGCTGGGCAAGAACAAGAGAAAGTCACACACATGCCGACGGTGGGCATGGCTTTGAAAGAGTGGGGAATATCGCTGAAAGGAAACGATTCGGTGAGTCCATCCCTTACCGCGAGCATATCCCCCGGGGAATTGATCCGCATCACGCGCCGGGATCAGAAAGTGGTCGTCAACGAAGAAAAGATACCTTTTCAGACCGAACGTCAGTCCACTGACCAACTCGATCAAGGCACAGAAAAAGTACTGTCGCCCGGTGTGGAAGGGTTACAGCGCGTGACGACGACGATTTTTTACGAGAACGGTAAAGAGGTCGACCGCAAAGTGGAGCGCACGGTTGTCACTCCTCCCTCAGACCGGGTGGTGGCGGTGGGGACCCGTCCGAGGCCGGTGATGTTGGCGTCCCGAGGTATGGAGTCTTTCACTGGGGGGACGGCCCTCACGGTGGTGGCCACCGCGTACAGCGGGGGTGGGATCACGGCGACGGGCCATGTGCCCCAGCGGGGAACGGTGGCGGTTGATCCCTCGGTGATTTCTTTGGGGACTCCGTTGTTTATCCCCGGTTATGGTCAAGGGGTGGCGGATGATGTGGGAGGAGCCGTTCGTGGAAACCACGTGGATTTGTATTTTCCGACTGAGGCGGAAGCACAAGCCTTCGGCCGGCGCATTTTGACGGTGTATATCGGGCGGTGAAAGGAGGCGCTCCGGGGGGATCCCCGGCGGCGCCACGCCAGCTCAGTCATAGGCCGATGGAAAGGCTTTTTTTGTGTCTTCGGGCAGGATTTTCCCAACGGTGGCCGGGCCTTGGTCGAAGAGGCGGCATTTTGCGACGGGGAGCCCTCATGCCCGGCGGATCCAGTTCTAGTCCAGTCCTGGGGTGCGTAGGTTGTGATAATGGACAACCGCCCAAGGGAGGGAAAGAACGTGGACAAGGCCAGAATCACCGTTCGGTTGTCCGAGGACCGGCCCCGGCTGAGCCGCGCGGATGTCCCGGGAGAAACTGCCCCGTCCAGGCCCGCGGGTTCCGCTTCCGCGGACAGGCCGAGTCGTCCCGAGGTTTTGAAAACCGGGTCGTTTCATCACAATCTACAACCGAGAGCCGATCGCCCGGCCCTGCGTGCCTCCAAGGGCATTCCACCGCGCCGAGGGTGGCCGGCCGGGCTGCGGTATCTCGTCAAACATTGGTTATTGCCAGGGACCATCGCTCTGACCGTCGGAACTTTACTCGGCGGGATTTGTTTTTCTGTGTTCACCCGATCCGGGCCCCCATCTCCTGATTCGAATGCCACCTCAAACATTCACCTGTACACGATACAGGTGGGGGCCTTTTCTGACGGGGCGCGTGCCCAGGCTCTGGCTGCGTCCCTTGAGAAGCGAGGTATCACGGCAAAATTGTCCGGGGGTAGGCCGATTCTGGTCCTGGTTGGGGTGACGATAGACCCTGCCGTGCCAGGTCCCTTCGGAGATATGCTTCGAAACATGAATGTACCCATGGCTGTAAAGCTCTACCGGCCTCCCGCTCCTCCTGGACAGATACAAGGGGTTTCTGATTCTAAGGCTGTGGTACAGGCTTTGGAAAAATCGGTCGATCTCCTTGGGGCTGGGGTAGACGAGTGGTCGAAAGGGGGCGGTGATGCCCAAGGCCAGGCGAACCTGAATCGGGGATTACAGGAGGTGAGCCCGGTTCTCGACAGGGGGGCGCAGGAGCTGCGGGCGGCGGGACGAAAATCCCAAGCGGACCGGCTGGAAAAATGGAAAGAGGATCTGAGTGCCGTAGTCGGTGGAATTCGAAGCGGAGAGGCCCCAGGTCCGCTAATGGGCACTGTCCTGCAGGCGATGGACGACTACGAACAGCTGATTGCCGATTTGTCCGCTGGAAAAGCGCCAGGTCCGGCCGCTGGTGGGTGAGGCTGGCCAGCCACCTTCTTTCCCTTCTGATTCAAATATTGCGTCCATGCCCCGATGGATGGATTTGTTTCGTTTCTCGGCAGGATTCTGGACCCCATTTGTCGAATAGTGGGGATGATCGCTCGAATGCTGTCGTTTGCCGGGCGTTCACGGTACAGGAATGGGAGTTGGCTCAGTGGGAAAGTCGTCGAACATCGGACGCGCCGTTCTATATGGTGTCGTGGGTTTGATCATCGGCAACGTGGGTGGAGATCTTCTCGGCCAAGCTCACGTCCCCTTTGTGGCTCAGTCCACATCCATCAGGTGGCAACCCGGGGCCGATCTTCACGTGGTGAAATATCATTTGGATTTGCAGATCACAATAAACATGGTGGGGCTTGTCGGTGGGGTCGTCGGACTGTGGTTGGCACGAAAACGGTAGGTGAGCGATCCATGAAACGGGAACTGGTCCTGGCATCGGGTTCCCCGCGACGTGAGGCTCTCCTTAGGGGACTGGGCTTGCAGTTCGATGTCCTGAGGCCTCAAGTGGATGAAGTGTATGATGCACAGTGGCCGCCGGGGAAGATCGTACGGGAATTAGCGAGGATGAAGGCTCGCTGGGGAGCGGCCCGTCGACCCCGGGCCCTGGTGATCGGGGCAGACACCCTGGTGGTCGTCGATCGCCGGATCTTGGGAAAGCCTTCTTCCCCCGACGAGGCTGTCCACATGCTGATGGAGTTGCAAGGGCGGGCGCACACGGTGTATTCGGGAGTGGCCGTGATCGATGCTGTCACCGGCCGGGAAGAAACCGGGTTTCGCGCCACCGAAGTTCGGATGCGCCCGTTTTCGCAAGACCGCGCCAAGGCTTACGTGAAGACGGGGGAACCCATGGATAAAGCGGGAGCCTACGCGATTCAAGGGGTTGGTGCGCTTCTGATTGATTCTATATCAGGGGATTTCTGGACGGTGGTCGGCCTTCCCCTCGGACTGTTGGACGGGTTGCTTCAGACCTTTGATGTGGGGTTGTTCCCGGACTTTTGAAACAGCTTCGGCGATCTCTTACCTCGGGGAGGGATCGCAATGAAGGAAGAGAAGATCTTGGTCAAAGACGTGCCGCTTCAGGAGCGGCCCCGTGAACGACTGCTGACTTTTGGTCCGGAACAGTTGACGAATGCGGAGCTGCTTGCTATCCTTCTACGGACGGGGAGCCATGGGAGGTCGGCCTTGGAGCTGGCCCAGCGGCTCCTGACGCGGTTCGAGGGGCTGGCGGGACTGCTGGCTGCGGATAGTCGCGAATTGATGGAGGAGTCGGGCATGGGACCTGCCAAGGCGACCCAGGTCCTAGCGGCTCTGGAATTTGGTCGAAGGGTACAACGGGCGCATCCAGCGCCAAAGCCGATTCACTCCCCCAATGACGTGGCATCCCGGTTAATGGAACGATTGCAATTTCTTTCAAAAGAACATTTTGTGGTTCTTCACCTCGATACGAAACATCGGGTGCTCGGTGAAGAAGTGGTTTCCGTCGGAACGTTAAATGCGTCTCTCGTACATCCCCGGGAGGTTTTTCGCACCGCGATCAAACGCAATGCGGCGGCGGTGGTCTGTGCCCACAACCACCCCAGTGGCGATCCCACGCCTAGCCCGGAAGATATCGATGTGACGAAACGCATTGTTGAATCGGGTCGGATTCTCGGTATCGATTTGGTCGATCATGTGGTCATCGGCCGAGGGACGTATGTGAGCATGCGAGAACGCGGACTGATCTAGATAGGGCGGCGGCGACAGTCGGGCAAACCTCGCCTGATGCGGCGGGGTTTTCCGTTGTTCCCGGAGCGCCGATTTTCAAGACACAGGAAGGGGTTTGCTGCGGCATGTGGAATCGATTTGGCTGGGAGATGGGGATCGACCTAGGAACGGCGAACACCCTGGTGTATGTGAAGGGAAAAGGGATCATCGTTCGGGAACCTTCGGTCGTGGCCATTCAAACGGATACCGGTGAGATCAAGGCCGTCGGCGAGTCGGCCAAACAGATGATCGGGCGAACCCCCGGGAACATCGTGGCCGTTCGTCCCATGAAAGACGGAGTGATCGCCGATTTCGAGACCACCGCGACGATGCTCCGCTATTTCATTCGCCAAGCTCTCCGGCATAAGTCTTTGTGGTCTGGGAAGCCCCGGGTAGTGGTGTGTGTTCCTTCGGGAATCACGGCAGTGGAGAAACGCGCGGTGGAAGAAGCGACAGAACAAGCCGGCGCCCGGGATGCCCATACCATTGAGGAACCCATGGCTGCAGCGATTGGGGCAGGTCTTCCTGTGGATGAGCCCACCGGATCGATGGTTGTGGATATTGGCGGAGGCACCACAGAGGTTGCCATCATCTCCCTTGGGGGAATTGTGACGAGCCGGTCCATTCGCGTGGCCGGCGACGAGATGGACGAAGCGATCATCCAGTACATAAAGAAAGCGTACAATTTGATGATCGGCGAACGCACGGCGGAAGAGCTAAAGGTGAGCATCGGTTCGGCGATCCCCGGAGAAGAAGAAGTTTCTATGGAAGTGCGGGGGCGGGATCTTGTGACGGGTTTGCCGAAGACTTTGCGGATCAGTGCCGAAGAAGTTTGTGAGGCCTTAACCGAGACCGTCAACAGTATCGTCGATGCCGTGAAAGTCACATTGGAAAAATCCCCCCCGGAATTGGCTGCAGATATTATGGACCGGGGCATTGTTTTGACCGGCGGTGGGGCGCTGCTCCGGAATCTCGATAGGCTGTTGTCCAGGGAGACCGGGATGCCGGTTCTCGTGGCGGAGAATCCTCTGGATTGCGTGGCGATCGGGGCCGGTAAGTCTCTCGATATGATTCCGCTGTTGCGTTCTCGTTCGGTCCAGCGCCGCCGGCGGACTCGTTGAAGACGAGTCCGGGTTTCGGCGGGCGTGCGCACTGTCAAAACGGACTCGCCACTATAGATGAAGGGCGGGAGCAGGTTGTACCACAAAGTTGTTCGGCGGCGGATGGCCGCCGCGGGCGGGCTTTTAGTCGTGGCCGCGGGCTTATTTGTCGCCACCGCCGGGGAGAGGACGAGCGTCACGTGGCCCGAGCGGGTGATCGGCGATGCGGTGGCGGCCGTTCAGGGATGGTTGTACCGTCCGGCTGGGGCCATCGGTGAGTTTTTCGGCAATCTGCGGGACCTGCAAAACGTCTATGAAGAAAACGCCGTGTTGAAAGCGTCGTTGCACAACTATTTTGCCCTTCAGGCTCAGGTGAATGACCTGGAGACGGAAAATGAACGTTTGCGCAAGATCGCCGGTTTGATGCAGTCACCTCGGGGGAAGACACTCATTCCTGCCAATGTGGTGGACCGCCAGCCGGATCTGTGGCACGACATCCTGACGATTGACGTCGGGAGTGCCCAGGGAGTTCAAAAGGACATGGCCGTGGTGACCGCGGATAATGCATTGGTCGGCCGGGTGTGGGCGGTTCATGACCACAGTGCCGTGGTTCAGTTGTTGACCGATACCTCCCGGCAGCCGGTGGGGATCTCCGCCCTTATCCTGGGGGTGGGACCTACGCCGCCCCTGGGGATCATCAATAAAGTGAGTCCAGACCAACGGACTGTCCAGATGACGTCCATCGGAATGGATTATGATATTAAGCCCGGATTGACGGTGGAAACCTCGGGATACGGGGGGTTATTTCCCAAAGGCCTCATCGTGGGCACTGTGAGTTCAGTGATGCGGGGAGAGGATGGGATGACGAAAACGGCCATCGTGAGACCCCTCGCCAACCTCGACAATCTGCAGGAAGTGTTTGTGGTCCGCCGAAATGGAGGGTGAACGGTGAGAGTCGGGTGGCTGTTCGCCTTGCTGGTGGCAGTTTTTGTTTTCCGTTCCACCATTCTACAGGCCCTCGGACTCCAGGGGGCCTACTTGAATGTAGACATCGGCCTGCTCACCGTGGCGGCGGTCCTACGGGGACCGTGGGAGGCCGCGGGCCTCGCCGCATTGATCGGCTTTCTCGAAGATCTTACTTTTGGGCGTTGGCTTGGGCTTCACGCCATGTGGCTGGCTATGGTGATTTTTGCGACGGGGTGGGCAGTCAGGCCATTGTTTCGAAAAACCCTCTTTATCCACGTTCTGGCGGTGGTCCTGGCCACCGGCGTGTATGAGGGTGGGTTGTACCTGTTCGGGCGTCTGATCGGCGACTGGCCTCTCGAACCCGTGATCGTCGAAAAGAGACTGCTGTTGGCGATGTTCTGGAACGGGTTGATCGTCTTTTTGGGATTCCCCCTCTGGAGCCGGTTGCTGCGGCCCAGCAGGGAGGATTTTTTGCAATCGACGCCGAAGTAATGCACGGAATCATGCATGTCGCCGGTATGGGAGGCTGCCATGGCGCAACGTGAGCGGAGGGAAGAACCGAAGAGGCCGCCGGTGACCATCAAGGGTGTCCGCAACCGCCTTGTCTTCTATCTGGATGACGCCTGCGCCTTCGGGGATATTCTCGCGGACCTGGATGAAAAACTGAATGGAGCCCAAGCCCGCTTGCTGTCCGGTGCGCAGATGGATGTCTCCGTATATACCGGGAGTCGGGATCTGAGCGAGTGGGAGCGGGATGAAGTCCGTCGAGCCCTTTCGAGAACGGGAAGTTTACTGGTGCGGGAGTTTGTGTCCGACCGGGGGCGCCGCCGGGTGACCTACGAGCCACGCCTCGTGTACGGCCCGGTGAGGGCCGGCCAGGTGGTGGTGCACCCCGGGGATCTCGTGGTGATCGGGGATGTGAATCCAGGGGGGCTGGTGGCTGCGGAGGGTGACGTATACGTCCTCGGTGCTCTGCGCGGGATCGCCCACGCCGGATCATCGGGAGACCGGGAGGCGGTGATTGCCGCCGCGGATTTTCGGCCGACACAGATTCGGATTGCAGATATCATTTCAGAGCCCCCGGAGGAGCGGGTGCCCGGGGTGGCGTATTTTGAATATGCTTACATCGATGGGGACAGGGTGCAGGTGGATAAGTTATGGGCCTTGAACGGGCGCCGGCCGCGGCGGCGATCCGGCGAAGGCACCCTGGGCCGGGAGGAAGAGCGCTAGCCTTTTGAGATCTCGCCATAGGGAGGGGGTGCGCCATGGGGGATGCGGTGGTCGTGACATCGGGAAAGGGCGGCGTCGGTAAAACGACGTCGACCGCCAATATCGGGGTCGCACTGGCGCTCTTGGGAAAACGGGTGTGTTTGGTGGACGCCGATATTGGGCTGCGAAACCTCGATGTGGTCTTGGGGTTGGAAAACCGTATCTTGTTCGACGTGGTCGATGTGGCCCAAGGAGAGTGCCGACTGGAGCAGGCACTGATTCAGGACAAGCGGGTCGACCGTCTCGTCCTGCTTCCTGCTTCCCAGACCAAGGACAAGACCGCTCTGACTCCCGAGGCCATGCGCAAGATCGTTTGCGAATTAAAAGACCAGTTTGATTACGTACTGATCGACTGTCCGGCCGGGATTGAACAGGGTTTCCGGGTCGCGGTGGCCGGGGCGGACCGGGCGATCATCTTGGCCACCCCCGAGCATGCGGCCGTCCGGGATGCCGATCGGGTTATCGGCCTGCTTCAAGGGGAAGGCATTCAAGATAACAAATTGATCATCAACCGGGTCCGACCGGCGATGGTCCGGCAAGGAGACATGTTGGAGATCGAAGAGGTCGTCTCCATCCTCGCCATCGATTTGCTCGGGGTGGTTCCCGATGATGAAACGGTGATTCGCGGGGGGAATCAAGGAGAGCCGGCGGTTTTGGTGCAGGGGTCAAAAGCCGGCCAGGCGTACCGCAATATCGCCCGGCGGATACTCGGGGAGCCGGTTCCCCTTATGGCGTTGGAGGAAAACGGCAGGAGTTGGCTTGGACGGTTGAGGCGGATAATCGGTCTCCGGCGATGAAGCGAGCGGTGTACATTCCCCCCGGTTCGTTCCTGCGCTATAATGAGCGGGAAAGGAGGTCGGGGCGTGACGCCGGGCACTTGGCTCAAACGTTTTGACTGGATGATCGTCGCCGTACTCGTGGCCATCGCTTGCATCAGTGTCATCAATATCGCCAGTGCCACGCACACCCTCGATGCCCATCACCCCGCCTACTATTACGCCAGACAGATCATTTGGTTTGGCATCGGTTTTCTTTTTATGGGACTGGTTGTAGCCGTTGGCGACCAGCGCCTTGCTGAATGGTGGAAACCGATGTATTGGATCGGGATCGTGCTCCTTGTGGCAGTGTATTTGTTTGGCACGGAGATTAATGGGGCCAAAGCCTGGTTTGATCTTAAAGTGCTGAGCGTTCAGCCTTCGGAATACATGAAACTCGCCACCATTGTGGCGATCTCACAGTATTTTGCGAAGCTGGAAGAGTCCGGTCAGCGAAGATTCCGCGACCTGTTTGTACCGATGGGAATGATCGGTTTACCTTTTGTTCTCATCGTTATCGAACCGGATCTTGGAATGGGCTTGGTCATGCTTGCGATGGGTATCGGGATGTTTATGGTCTCGGGAACTCGTTGGCGCCATCTACTCGTTCTGTTTGGCGCGGGTGCCGCCGTGATCGCATCTTTGGTGGTTCTTTACCACGTCGATCCGCACGTGTTCTTTAAAATCATCAAACCCTACCAGCTCGACCGATTGGTGGCGTTCCGGGATCCGGTTAAATATCTCAAGCCTGACGAGACCGGCAATGCACCGGGTTATCACACCTATGAGTCGCTGATTGCCGTTGGTTCCGGCGGTCTGTGGGGCGAGGGCTTCGAGCAGGGTGCTCAGACTCAAGGGCGATTTGTCCCGGAGAATTACACCGATTTTATTTTTTCGGTGCTGAGCGAGGAATGGGGATTCGTGGGCAGCATGACCCTCATTCTTCTCTACCTAATTTTCTTCTATCGAATGATTCGCATTGCCCTGGGCACCCGGGATATGTACGGCACGAATGTCATAGCTGGAGTGTTTTCGATGTTTTTTGCCCAGGTTTTTGAAAATATCGGGATGAACATCGGCATCATGCCGATTACGGGGATTACTCTACCGTTCATGAGCTATGGAGGGAGTTCCATTGCGACATCGATGATGGCGGTGGGTCTCGTGTTGAGCGTCGGACTTCGCCGGAAAAAGACGATGTTTTGAGCTGCCGCCGCCTCCTGCCCATAGAGCGGAGCGGCGGCTTGTCATACCTGTCTCCGAAGCCTCATATGAGTGAGTGAGGACGAGGAGCGGGAGTGGATGCAAAATGGACTGGGATGCGGTGAAACGGCGCAGGATGGCGAGGGACGCCGAGGAAGGCGGTAGGGTTTCTCACCGTGCGCAGGACGAACTGAGGGAAGAGTGGCCGCGCCCGGAAGTCGATCGAATCTCCGAATCTCAAGGGGAAAGCGAATCCGGGTGGTCGGCCCGGACCGGGGAGTTTCAGACGAATTTTGATGACCGGCTGTGGGCGAATTGGGAGGATAGGTTCTGGTCAGGGCGGCGGGAGGCATGGTCCCGGAGCTCCAAGCGGCGTTCGAGATGGCGGGACGTGAGGCCAACAGATGGCCTTGGGCTCGGAGGGTTGGCGTGGCAGATCCTCGGTGCGGCGGTGCTGGTGGGAGGAGTGTACGTTGCTTTTCACCAACAGGGGGCGTTATCCGACCGAGTCAAAGCGGTGGCGGAAAAGGCATTGACCGAACAGACCAACTGGAGCAACGTATCAGGGTGGATGCAGGAAGTAGCGGCAGATGGTTTGGCCATTCCCGTGGCGGGCTCCCAAGGGGGCTCGGTGTGGTCCGCGCCTTTGTCTGGCACTGTGGTGAAAGACTACAGTTCGGACCACCCGTGGGTCGTGTTGGACGGGGTGCCGGGTGCCGCCGCAGCTGCCGCGGGAAAGGGAGTCGTTGAGCAGGTGGATCGCAAGGACCCCTTTGGGCTGTATGTGGTTGTGAACCACGGGAACCGGGGAAAGACGTTATATGGTTCCTTAGGGGATGTGGTGGTGAAAACGGGGGATTACGTTTACCCGGGTCAGGCGCTGGGTCACCTCAGCGCGCAGCGGCCAGCCCAGCTATTGTTCGGATATATCGTCAACGGTCGATACGCGGATCCCCATGCGGTGTTGGACGGAAAGGGGCGGTGAGGGATGGCCGCGGGGGCCGCAGGAAAGGGGATGCCCATTCGCGTGCATCCTCTCTTTTTGTTTTTGGTCGCCTTGGCCGTAGCGGCTGGCCTGGTGTGGGAGGTCATCGTCGTTTTCTGTGTTGTCGTGATCCACGAATTGGCACATATTGCCGTGGCCCGCGCCTTTGGGTACCGGATTCGGGAGCTCACCCTCCTCCCTTTCGGCGGTGTGGCGATCATTGAAGGGGAACCAGGAGCGTGGTCCCCGGGACGGGAGGTATGGATCGCCGCGGCGGGACCTCTGGCCAACGGGATTTTGACGGGGGTGGCGCTGGTCCTGTATTCGGCCCAGATCTGGTCCGAAGGCTTTGCGGCTTTTTTTGTGCGGGTGAACTTAACGATGATGTTGTTTAACTTACTTCCTGCGCTGCCCCTTGACGGTGGGCGGATCTGGCGGGCGGTAAGCAGCCGAACTTTCGGGTACGGTAGAGCAGGGGAATTGGCGGTCAACAGCGCTTTTTGGTGCTCGGGTGCCCTGGCGGCCCTGGGCGCCGGGACCGCCATTTGGGGGGCCCCCCATGTCGGGATGTGGGCCTTGGCCGGGTTTTTGGCAATCACTGCCCGGCAGATTCGCCGGGAGATCCCTTATGAAGCGGCGAGATGGCTGTATGGCTTAAAAAAGGCCCCGAAGTCCGAACCGCGGGCAGTGCGGCCTCTAGCAGTGCATCGCCACATCAGGGCGGGGGAGATCGCGCGATATTTCGCCCCAGAAGCTTTTCACTTGATTGCGGTGTTGGACGACGAAGGTAAGATTATCTTTATCATTGAAGAGCAGGAATTCCTGGAATTTCTTTTTGCCCCTGGGGGGTTCGGCAAGGCGATCGGCGAATGGCCCGGGGAACCGCCGAACCTTTCCTCGTAATCTCGGCGCTCCGGGTGCGCCGTACGCCACCGTATCCGGTTCCCACCTTCATTGCTCCGATCGGTCTTCGTATGAACAAGGTCTGGCAACAGCCGGGAACGGGGCCCCGGTGGCCGGTGAAATCGCCGGTTTGACATGATCTCCCGGCATCTGATACGATGGGGAGGTAGGTGTGCGCGGGTGTGCACCACAACCACTTGTCCCGGGTTTGGCAAACGCCGCGAGGGCGGCTGCCCGGTGCAGTGAGTCTGGGTGTAAGGGGGTGTAGGGTATGTACGCAGTCATGCAAACCGGGGGAAAACAGTATCGGGTTGAAGTCGGCGATGTCATTTATGTGGAAAAATTGCCGGTGGACGAAGGGGCGGAGGTGGAGATTCCCGAGGTCCTTTTGCTGGGCAAGGAAGACGGAGTGGTGATCGGCACTCCGTTGGTACCAGGTGCCAAGGTCAGGGCCAGTGTCCTGAAACAGGGCAAGGCGAAAAAGATCATCGTGTACAAGTACAAGCCGAAGAAAAACTATCGGCGCAAGTATGGACACCGCCAGCCGTGGACGAAATTGCGGATTGAGGCGATCGAGGGTTGATCCGGGTAAAGGTGGAACGGGACCGGCGAGGACGAATTCGGCGGCTCAAGGTCAGCGGCCACGCTGGTTGGTCGGAGGCCGGCCACGATATTGTTTGTGCAGCGGTGTCGGCCTTGACCCTCAACCTCGTCAACAGCTGCCAGAGCCTGTTAGGTGTCTCGCTGCCGGCCACGGCGAGAAACGGCTTTCTCGACCTGGACGTTCCCCCAGACTTGCCCGATGAGGTTTCGGATAAGGTACAGCTGCTCTTGGAAAGTTGCGTATTCGGTCTGTGGCAGACCGCCGTTCAATATCGCCATCACATCACCATGTCTGGAGAGGTGAAAGGGAGGTGGAACGCATGCTAAAGTGGGATTTGCAGTTGTTCGCGACGAAAAAGGGCGTCGGGAGCACCCGAAACGGTCGGGACAGTATTTCGAAGCGCTTGGGAGTCAAGCGTCATGACGGGCAGTTTGTCACAGCGGGAAGTATCCTCGTTCGCCAGCGGGGAACGAAGATCTATCCCGGAATGAACGTCGGACGGGGTGGAGACGACACCCTGTTTGCCAAAGTGGACGGGCTGGTCAAGTTCGAACGGGCTGGGCGGGATCGCAAGAAAGTGAGTGTGTACCCAAAAGAAGAAGCGGCTGGAGTTTGATCACGCTTTGTGAGTCCTCAGCGGCGGACGGCGCCGCTGACGGATTCCTCGCGCTTCCGACGGATGAGAGAAGACTTTCGAGGCCGCGGCAGATCAAAGATATCGAAGGCGCTCTTCAGAGCGCTTTTCTTTTTGACTTTTTGTCGGGCATTTGATATCTCAGGTGCCGGGTCGCAGTTCGGGACGACAGGAGATGGGGCTTTCGCGTCGAATCCACACAGAGATGCGAAAAGCCCAGTGGTGAAATGTCAAGGGGGTGGTCGAAGAAAATTGGGAATGGATATGGGAAATAGTTACAAATGCGAAG
>NZ_JAILZZ010000055.1:0-18291 GCF_023512215.1 Kyrpidia sp.
CAGATTGTAGAAGTCTATCGACTGACTGATACCAACGTGTTCCCGACAGTACACAACAAGGACGAAACGGTCACGGTGAGCATCTTTGAAGGGCTGGACATCAACCTGCGGGACATATTCTAAACGACCAGGGCGGCCCGTTTCTTGGAACGCTACAAAAGCCTATCGCCTTATGAAGCAAAACGGGCTATTCTGCGTGATATTTCAAAGCGAGTACATGGCATTACCTGGAGTGCCGAAGAGCCGTGTAAGTGGACTGGAATTCTGTCTCAATAGTGGATGAGTTATCTTTGATAAGAGGGGGGAATGCTGTGGGGAGTTTCGGACATTTCATGTTTATGACTGTGACATTTTTGCCACCCATATTGATTCTTTCAGGAATTGCCTCTTTAGTCGCAGGGGTCTATTTCAAAGCTTGTAAGAAAGGCGGCAAGAAGTATTTTTTAATTTCCCTAATACTAATCCCGGTAGCTTTAATTGTAGGTTTGGTTCCAGGATTATTGGTGGTGTTCCTGGTGCCGCATTAACTGTTGTTCAACGAAAGGGGGAGGCTTGAATGTGGTGAGAGAGCGGTGGGATGGGGCGGTGTGGTGGTGGTACGATTTGGGGACTTGGTGGTGGCAGGTGGTCTTCATGAGCCACCGGCGACAAGTCGCCGGCGCTACCTTGTGAAAAAGACACATGAAACTGACGCACAAGGAGCGCAATATTCTGGAGCGCCTGCCGGAGAAACCGAGAGATTGGGTCAAGAGGCAACTGCGGGGGACCTGGCGTCAGGAGACCGAGAAAGAGTCGCTGGTGGCCCCACGGCGATTGGCCGCGCAGCTTGAGAAGGCGTATCCAGGGACTGCAGCCAGTTTGCGGGAGGGAATGGGCCAAGCCATGCAGGGCAGCAGTCCAAAAGGAAATGCCACCCACGGCAGCGCAATGCTCCACTTCCGATCATCCGTTCAGACAACGGACCTCAGTTTGTGAGCCATTTGTTTGAATCGGAGTGTGAACGAAGGTCTGACGTACGCCAGTACGTAGCATGGGCCTTTACCTTTAATTACCCCTTTCCAGAGGGAGGAGGAGCTGTCAAGGGAGGACCTAAGGTCCAGCGACAGCGGCCCTTGACAGCCCGACGACCGATGGCAATTTCTAGATGAGGGCAAAGGCCATAGCAAGAATCCGAAAAAGCTCAATATCGGGAGCATATGTCCAATCTGCGGGGGTTAATCCGCGTCGCCATGTCAGCCAAACACATGGCGCGCGATCACCATCTTCTGCACTTGGGAAGTGCCTTCAAACAGCTCAAGAATTCGCTGATCCCGGTAGAACCGCTCAACCGGGTACTCCTTCATGTACCCGCTGCCCCCGTGGATTTGCACCGCTTTGTGCACCACTCTGTAGGCCGCCTCCGAAGCAAACAGCTTGGCAATCGCCGCCTCTTTCGAGATGCGGAGGCCGCTGTCGCGCAATTCCGCGGCTTCGTACGTGATCGCCCGGGCGGTGACCACGTCGGCGGCCATCTCCGCAATCATCCACTGGATGCCCTGGTATTCGGCAATCGGATGACCGAATACCACCCTCTGCTTGGCGTACGCCACCGCCGCGTCGAGCGCGGCCTGCGACAGGCCCACTGCCATGGCGGCGACGCCGATGCGGCCGCGATCAATCACCTGCATGGCAATCTTGAATCCTTCCCCTTCCTTCCCAATCCGGTTGGCTTTCGGTACCCGGCAGTTGTCAAATATTACTTCGTACGTGCGTGCCGCACGAATACCCATCTTGTTGTCACCCGATCCGAAACTGAGTCCCGGGGTGCCTTTGTCGACGATGAATGCGCTCAAGCCCCGGTTTCGCTGCGATCGGTCGGTCATCGCGTAGACGACCAGAAAATCGGCGTAGGCGGCGTTGGTGATGAAGTGCTTCGTCCCGTTGATAACGTATTCATCGCCGTCGAGGACGGCGGTGGTCAAGACAGAAGCGACATCCGATCCCGCGCCTGGCTCCGTCAGACAGAAGGCCGCCAGTTTACGGCCATCGCAGGCAGGCGTCAGCCATGTATTTTTCTGTTCGTCATTGCCGTAGAGGAAGATGCCGTCGAGCCCTAGGTAGTGCGCCGTCAAGATGGATCCGGTTGCAGCACATCCGTAGCTGATTTCCTCGACCACGATTGCCTCGGTCAGCGAATCCGCCCCTGCGCCGCCCCACTCTTCGGGATACGCGATGCCCATGAAGCCGAGCTTTGCCAACTCCCGCACAGTCTCAACCGGGAACCGGTTCTGCTCGTCGATTTCGCTCGCCTTTGGTGCCAGGTATTCCACTGCCGGCGCTCATATCACCAAGCGAGATGCCTGTGCGCAAAGGCAGGCTATCGGGGTACCCGTTGATGCTCATCATGCCGCTCATCGCTTGGACCACGAGGTCGTACGCCGGCCGATCGCTGAGCGGCCCGGACTGTCCGAACCCGGAGATGGAGCACATGATAAGTTTCGGGTTGTGTGCGCAGAGCTGCTCGTAGTCGATGCCGAGCTTCCGCGTGACGCCTGGCTTAAAGTTCTCTATAACCACGTCCGAAATTTTCACGAGGTCAAATAGGATCTGCCGCCCCCTGGGTTCTTTTAGGTTGAGGGTCATGCCCTGCTTGCCGCGGTTGAGGAAGATGTAGTAGCCACTCTCACCGTTCTTAAACGGTCCGAATTCGCGACTGTCGTCGCCGGTCCCCGGCTGTTCAATCTTGATGACCTCCGCCCCGAGATCCGCTAGCATCATGGTGGTATACGGTCCGGCCAGTACGCGCGTGAGATCGATCACGCGGATTCCTTCGAGTGGCTTCCGTCCCATTAGACCGTCCCATTTCTTTCCTCGAAGACTGGTAAGTGAAATACGTTCGTTCATGGCCTCCCTCCCTCAGACAATAATCCGCCAATTACTTTGCGAAACTTGGGCCAAGACTCCTAGCACGATCCAACGAATTTTCCGTTCACAGCCACCAAATGACCTTTTTTCACCACTGCGTGAGCGTGATTCATCCCGAAGCGGTAGACCAAGTATTCCGGATTCTCCGCCTCCCACAATACAAAATCCGCCCATTTCCCGGGTTCCAAAGTTCCGGTCTCCTCCCCTTTGCCCACCGCACAGGCAGCATTGAGTGTTACCGCCGTCAATATCTCCTCCGGAGTCATTCGCATCATGGCGGCCGCCATCGCCATGATCAACTGCAGCGACTCCGTCGGACTGCTGCCGGGATTGTAATCCGTCGCCAACGCCACGGGCAGCGCGAACTCATCGATCATTTTCCGCGCCGGAGCGGGCGTCTCCCCCAGGAAAAACGCCGTCCCCGGCAACAGCACCGCCACCACGCCCCCTTCCGCCAGGGCCCGCAACCCTTCCTCCGTCGCATGGAGCAGATGATCCGCCGAAACCGCCCCCACCTCCGCCGCCAGTTCCGCCCCGCCCGTGGCCGCCAACTCGTCGGCGTGCACCTTCGGACACAGGCCCCAGCGCCGCCCCGCTTCAAGAATCACCCGGGACCGCTCGGCCGAAAACACCCCCTGCTCACAGAACACATCACAAAACTCCGCCAGCTTTTCCCTGGCCACCGCCGGCACCATCTCCTCGGCCACCTGGGCCACATAATCATCCGGCCGATCCCGATACTCCCCCGGCACCGCGTGAGCGCCCAAAAAAGTGGAAACGACGTCCATCGGGTGGCGCCGATTCAACTCCCGGGCCACCCGCAGCTGCTTCCGTTCCGTCTCCCATTCCAACCCGTACCCGCTTTTCGCCTCCACCGTCGTCGTCCCCATCGTCATCATCACATCCAGTGTCCGCCGTGCCTTCTCGTACAGGTCGGCCTGACTGGCCCTCCGCGTGTCCGACACCGTGCGCTGGATCCCCCCGCCGGCAGCCAGGATCTCCAGATAAGACATCCCTTGCAACTTCAGCGACAGCTCGTGCTCCCGGGACCCCGCATGCACCAAGTGAGTGTGGGCATCGATCAACCCTGGCGTCACCAATCGCCCGGCCGCGTCCAACCACCTCCCCACCGGCCGGTCACCCACGGCAGCCAACACCTCCTCCTCGGGGCCGGCGGCCACCACACGCCCCGCCCTCGCCGCGATGGCGGCTTTGGGAATGCTCTTCAGCATCCCCATCCCTTTGCCGCCCTTTGGAGACGTCCCCTTGGCCGTCACCAACCTCCCGATCCCCGTCACCAGAAGATCCAGCGCCTCCTCCATTCCCACCACCTCCGGCTTCCATTCTCGTCAAATCCACGCAGCCCCGAGCCCCGCGTCCGCCTGTTCCCCGCCCTCATTCCGCGAATTCCGCCATCGGGATGCGCACCCCGTGCCTCTGGGCCGTCTCCCACGCCTCGTCATAGCCTGCATCCACGTGGCGAATAATCCCCATCCCGGGATCGGTGGTCAACACCCGTCGCAATCGACCCTCCGCCTCCTCAGAGCCGTCTGCCACCACGACCATCCCGGCGTGAATCGAATACCCGATCCCCACACCGCCTCCGTGGTGGACCGACACCCAGCCCGCCCCGGCCGACGTGTTGACCAACGCATTCAAAATCGGCCAATCGGCCACGGCGTCGCTCCCATCTTTCATCCCTTCCGTTTCCCGGTTCGGGGACGCCACCGACCCGCAATCCAAATGATCCCGGCCGATGACGATGGGTGCGGAGATCTCCCCCCGGCGGACCAACTCGTTCAGCGCCAGGCCGAACTTCGCCCGCTCGCCGTATCCCAGCCAACAAATCCTCGCCGGAAGCCCCTGGAACTGCACTTTTTCCCGGGCCATTTCAATCCACCGTGCCAAAGACCGGTTCTCCGGAAACAGCTCCAACACCAACTCGTCCGTGCGCCGAATGTCCGCCGGATCCCCGGACAGCGCCGCCCACCGGAAGGGCCCCTTCCCCTCGCAGAACATCGGCCGGATGTAGGCAGGAACAAAGCCCGGGAACGAAAACGCCTCCCGCACCCCCGCCTCAAAGGCCACCTGGCGAATGTTATTCCCATAGTCGAATACCACCGAACCCCGGGCCTGAAGGTCCAGCATGGCCTGCACGTGCCGGGCGATACTCTCCTTCGCCCGCCGGACGTACTCCCCGGGGTCCGCCTTCCGCAACGCCCCGGCTTCCGGCAGAGATAGGCCGGCGGGGATATAACCGTTTAAAGGGTCGTGGGCGGACGTTTGATCCGTGACAAAATCCGGCACAACCCCCCGTCGGACGATCTCCGGATACACCTCCGCCGCATTCCCCAAAAGTCCGACGGACAGCGGACGTCCCTCCTCCACAGCCCCCCACACCAAGCCCAGCGCCTCGTCCAAGGAATCGGCCCGCAGATCGCAATACCCGCTTTGAATCCGCCGGTCGATGCGGGCGGGGTCCACCTCCACGATCAGAGCCGCCCCGCCGTTCATCGTCACGGCCAAAGGCTGAGCCCCGCCCATGCCACCGAGCCCGGCGGTCAACACCCATTTACCCTTCAGCGACCCCGAGGCGTGCCGTCGGGCCGCTTGGGCAAAGGTCTCGTATGTCCCCTGCAGAATTCCTTGGGACCCGATATAAATCCAGGAGCCCGCCGTCATTTGTCCGAACATGGTGAGACCTTTTCGTTCCAAGTCTCTGAAAACGTCCCAATTCGCCCAGGCCGGGACCAGCATGGCGTTCGAAATCAACACCCGGGGAGCCTCGGGGTGGGTCTTGAAAATCCCCACCGGCTTGCCGGATTGCACCAAAAGCGTTTCATCATTCTCCAACTCCTGCAGGGACCGCACGATCGCCCGATAGGCCTCCCAGTTCCGGGCCGCCTTGCCCGTCCCGCCGTACACGATCAACTCTTCCGGTTTCTCGGCCACCTCGGGATCGAGATTGTTCATCAACATCCTCATGGCGGCTTCTTGAATCCACCCCTTGCAGTGCAGTTGATTTCCCCGGGGTGCGCGAATGGGCCCTTCCGACATGTTGGTTCCCCCTTCAGCAGATGGTTGAAATTCAATGAGATCCTTCAGACCGATTTAACGCATACACGGGCCTGCGCCCCTCCACGGCCAATGTCACTTCCCGGCACACTTTCTGTTTCAACTCGTCAATGGACTCCCTGGTCACATACGCGGCGTGGGGCGAGAGCAAAACGTTGGGCAGCCTTCGCAGGACGTGATCGGCCGGAAGGGGCTCCACCTGAAACACGTCCAGGGCCGCCCCGCGAATCTTTCCCCTCACCAACAGCGCCACCAAGGCCGCTTCATCCACCACCGACCCCCGGGACGTATTGATCAACACCCCGTGGGAGGGCATTTTGCCTAATAGCTGAGCATCCAGCATGCCCTCCGTCTCTGGCGTCGCAGGCAGATGCAAACTGACGTAGTCGCATTTTTCCATCAACATTTCAAGGGGCAGCCGGGTAACCCCCATCTCCCGGAACATCCCGTCCCCCACCGTGCGATCAAAGGCCGCCACCCGAAATCCCAGGGCAGCCAGCTTCGCCGCCACCCTCCGGCCGATGCGGCCGAATCCCACCAGCCCAACCATCGTTTCCGACGTTCTCCGGTTTTTCACATACCGGAGCGGGTCCCAGATCCCCTTGCGAACATCCTCATCCATCCCCCGCAAATCCCGATGAAAATACATCAGCGCCGCCACGGTGTGATCCGCCACTTCATCGGTGCAATAATCCGGTATGTTCGACACCCAGATACCTCGCCTGGTGGCCGACTCGACATGGACGTGATCATACCCCACCCCCGGGACGCACACAATTTTTAGATTCGGCATCCCCTCAAACAGCGAGGCCGGGAGCCGAAACCCCACTTGTTGGATTAAAGCGTCGGCCTGCCGTCCTTCCAGCCGATAATCCTCCTTCATCGTGCGGCTGGTCGAGACGAGAAACCGCCATCCGATCTGGGAAAAATACCTCTCCTCCTGGGAGTGGTCATCCCACTCGTCATCGAGCATCCACACGAGAGGCTGTGCCACGGGTACCCCCTCCCGATACGCCAACTTCTGCCGTCCATCCACTCTCTTCGCGAATGGCCTGAGTGAGATACTCTTTTAACTCGATAAGAGGCCGGGAGAAACGCACGTGATAGTCCCGGGGACGGGGGATGTCCACCTTGACGATTTCCCGAATCGTCCCCGGCCGACGGGTCATGACCACCACCCGGTCCGCCATGAACACCGCCTCCTCAATGTCGTGGGTGACAAACACGACCGTCTTCCCGCTCCTCTCCCAAATTTCTAACAAATGCTCTTGCATGACTGTTTTCGTCTGCGCATCCAAAGCCCCAAAAGGCTCATCCAGCAACAGTACCCGGGGATCGTTCGCAAAGGCCCGGGCAATGGCCACCCGCTGCTTCATCCCCCCGGACAGTTCCTTTGGGTAATGATCGGCAAATCCTTCCAGACCAACTCTCTCCAAATACTGCGAAGAAATCTCTCGCCGGGATTCGGCGGGGACCCCCCGAACCTTGAGCCCGAACTCAATATTCTGGCGGACGGTCAGCCAGGGAAACAGCGTGTACGACTGGTGAACCATGCCCCGGTCGGCCCCCGGGCCATCCACCCGCTCCCCGGCCACGTGCACGACCCCCTCATCCGCGGTTTCCAGCCCGGCTACGATCCGCAACAGAGTGGATTTTCCGCAGCCCGACGGCCCCAGGATGGTGATCAACTCCCCGGACGCAATATCTAATGAAATATCCTTGATGGCCCAAAGAGCTTGGCGCCTCTTTACAAAATACTTCGATACCCGGGAGATTTGGATGTACGGTTCCACGATTTTCCCCCCTATTCCCGCCATCGAAACAGTGCGGAGCCGAGCCCTTTCATGAGGAGATCTGACAGCAGACCGATAAACCCGATCACCACAATGCCAAAAATAATATCCGCAGTCTGCAGCATGCGCTGGGACTGAAGAATCACATAGCCGATACCGCTTTTGGCCGCCACCAGTTCCGCGACGATCACATAGGTCCAGGCCCACCCCAACACCAGCCGCAGGGTATCATAGATTTCCGGAAAAGCGGCGGGAATCACCACGTGGCGCACGACAAACCCGTCCTTCGCCCCCAGGGTATAAGCCGCTTCGGTCAGCTCCCGCCGAACGTGGTGGACATGGACGGCCACCATGAGAATCAATGAGAAAAGGCTCCCGAGGAAAATCACCGACACCTTTTCGGCGTCCCCGATCCCCACCCACAGAATCAGAAGGGGGATGAAAGCCGAGGCCGGCATGTACCGAGCAAACGATACCAGGGGCTCCAGGATCGCCTCAATCGGACGATACACGCCCATGAGAATCCCGAGCGGCACCGCAACCACCGCAGCCAGGGCGAATCCGAGCAAAACCCTCCACACCGTCGCGAAAATATCGTTTAAAAAGTTAAACTCCGCGAACATCCGGATCCCATTTTGCAAAATGTCCGTCGGCGTGGGAAGAAACAGTTTATCGACGCTGCCGGTGTAGGTCACCAGCGACCAAATCCCCAGGAAGCCGATAAAGCCGCACAGGGCCAGGGCCAAATACCACGTTGGAGAGATCGGCTGAAAGGGTTTGAAGATTGAAGGTTTCCGGCGCCCGTTGCCTCTGGGGATGGACCCCCGGTCCATCGACCCCCGGTTTGTCAACTCGCGATCTTGAGGGGAATCGTCGAATCCCGTTGTCTCGGCGGTTCGTTTGACTGAATTTAACGGCTCCATCATCCCCGCTCCTCACCGCATCCCTGTTTCACCGATCATTCGACGAACTTTCCGTCGACGAGTTCAGCAATGTTTGGCTTTTGCTTGATGATCCCCTGTTCCACCCAAAAATCCGCCGCCATTTCCGTCAACTTGTAAAGCTGCCCATCGGTGACGGGGTTCCCAAAATACTGTTTATTCAACGCCTGGTCGTACCAGCGCACCTCGTGCACACTGCTTTTAAAATCGTCAAGGCTCTGGCCGAGATTTTTGGCCATGATCGCGTAGGCGTCGTCGGGGTTCTTATGGATGTAATCCAGTGCGTCAAACCAGGCCCGAACGACTTTTTTCACCGCATCCGGGTGGGCATCGACAAAATCCTTGCGGAATCCCAAGGTGTCGGTGATCACCCCGGGAGTCTTGTCGCTCTTGATGAGCACGTGGCCAAAGTCCGTCTTTTCCGCCCTGGACAACCAGGGTTCCCAGGTCACCGCCGCATCCACCTTTTTGGCCACAAAGGCTGCCCCGGCGTCCCCCGCCGTCATGCTCTCAAACTTGATCTCATTCTTATCGATATGATTTTGCTTCAACAGATAGAGAAACCAAAAGTAACTGGCGCCCCCGTCCGTTTGTACCGCCACAGTCTTTCCTTTGAGGTCGGCCAGGGATTGAATCTCCTTTTTGGCCACCACACCGTCCCCGCCGTAGGAGTCATCCACCGCCAGCACTTGCACCACGGGTACGCCACTGGCCGCCGTCACCACGTGGCTGTCAATCGTCGTCGTGAATCCCTGAATTCGGTTGGCCGCCAACGCGCTTCGCCGGTCGGCCACACTTTCCATTTTCACGAGGTTGACATGAACGCCCTCTTTGTCAAAAAAACCTTTTTCTTCTGCCACGTACAATGGCGCAAAGCCCGTCCACGTGGACAGCGCGATGGAAACAGTCCCGACAGCCTGACCGCCCGCTTCCCCCGACCCGTTCGCCGGGCTCGATGTGCTTTGCCCACAGCCCAGGATCCCGGTTGCCAAGGCCAGGGCCCCGACGATGCCCGCGCCGCGGATGAGTCGATTTTTTTGCATCAGCTTTCCTCCTCCTCATCATCCATGCTACTTGTATGTCTACTGTACGTCAATATTCATTACGTATTTGTCTTCTTGCTGGCCAAACGGTGCAAACGATCCATCACTGTGGAAATGTTCCTGACAACACCTCCCCTCGAAAGTCCGGCGATCGAGCCATCCCGGACGCGCTCCTCCCCGGCGATGACCACCCGGCGAATCGCCTGGGGCTGCATCGCGTACACGATTTGGGCCACCACGTCGGTGCCCGCATGGAAAGGCTGCATCGACCAGTCCCCGGGGTCGATCCCGACAAAATCAGCGGCATAGCCCGGCTCAATCCTTCCCACAGGCAGTTCAAGAACCTCGCCCCCCACCTCCGTCCCCATGGAAAAAGCCTGCTTGGCCGACACCGCCCCGGCGTCGAGGGTGGACACCTTCTGTAATAAGGCCGTCATTCGCATCTCTTCGAAAACGCTGGTGCGGTTGTTGCTGCACGCCCCGTCCGTCCCCAGGGCCACGGCGGCCCCGGCCGTGAGCAGCCGGGGAATCTTCGTCACCCCGTCCGCCAGAAACATGTTGCTGGAGGGACAGTACACCAAGTGCGCCCCCTTCTCCCCCATCCTGGCGATCTCCCCGTCATCGAGCCACACCGCGTGGATGGCCACCAGTTTGTCGTCCAATACCCCCAGTCGATCGAGAAACTCCACCGGCCTCAGACCGTGCTCTGCCTGGACCTGCTCCACCTCAAAAGGCTCTTCGCTGACGTGGATGTGAAATCGGCACTCCAACTCCTCGGCCAGCCGATGGCCGGCCACCACCATCTCCGGAGAGGCCCCGTGCAGACTGTGGGGGGCCGGGATGACCCGCACCAAGGGATTGCCCTGATATTTTGCCGCCAAATGACGCGTTCGGGCCACCGCCAGGTCCACCGGCTCCCGGTAACCCGCCGGAGCGCCCGGCCAGTCGTAAAGGGTCCGGGCCAGCACCAGCCGAATCCCGAGATCTTGGGCCGCCCGGATGACCGCTTCGTCGCACTCCAGCCCATCCTGGTGGACGTAGAAAAAATCACACACCGTGGTGACCCCGTAGCGCATCATCTCTCCAAAAGCCAGCAGGGCACCGTAATAAATCGCCTCGGGGTCCAAATGAGGCGAAAAGCGATAAAGGGCCTCGTCCCGCCACTGCAAGAAGGGAACATCCACCGCAATCCCCCGGAGCAAACTTTGGAACGAATGATTGTGGGCGTTCACCGTCCCGGGCACGAGGAGAAGATCCGACCAATCCACCCTCTCCCGGGCGTCCACCCGGGGCTCCAGTTCAATCCTCGGCGCCACCTCCTGAATCACCCCATTTTCCACGAGAACCGCCGCTTCAGTCCAGAATCTCCCCCTGGTGTACACCATCATCGGACAATACAGACGTCTCACCGGGCGTCCAACTCCTCATCCAGGATCAGGAGAGCCCTGAGCAGGGCGTCCCCCGCTTTTGCGATGTCTTCCATTCGGCTCTCCTCCTCGGGACAGTGGCTTTTCCCTCCCACACTCGGCACGAACAACATCCCCGCCCGGGTGATTCTGGCCATATGGGTGGCATCGTGCCCGGCCATACTGGAAAGCAGCATGTACGGCTCCCCGAGCTCGGCCGCCGCCCGTTCCAAGGCGCCGATTACCGCCGGGTCCATCCGCGACGCCTCCTGATCCAAAAGACGCACCCGCCGAACCTGAACCCTGCGCCCTGCCTCCACCCGCCGGACACACTCGTCAAAAGCCCTCAGCACCTTCGCCGTCCCCTCCCGATCGGGGCTGCGCACCTCCAGGATCAAGGAGACGCACCCCGGGACGATATTCGGGGCGTTCG
Source organism: Kyrpidia sp. (assembly GCF_023512215.1). NCBI lineage: Bacteria > Bacillati > Bacillota > Bacilli > Caryophanales > Alicyclobacillaceae > Kyrpidia > Kyrpidia sp. Next base: position 11,596 of record NZ_JAILZZ010000055.1, read on the forward strand.
GTCTCACCTCCAACTGCCCGATGGTGCCGACGATTTCCTCGCCTCCTCCCCGGACCACCGCTTCCTCGAAACCGAGAACGAGCTCCGCCGCGGCACAAAGGGCATCCCGCCGATCCGCCATCAGCGTCGTCCCCGCATGGTTCGCCTCCCCCTCCACCACCACCTCTTCCCGATAAATCCCCGTGATGGCCGTGACGACCCCCAAGGGGATTCCCCGGCTCCACAGCCGCTTGCCCTGCTCAATGTGGCACTCTAGGTAGGCCGACACCCCGGCCGGATCCAGGCGCGCCCGATCCAGCCAATCGAGATCGCCCCCGGCTGCTTGGAGGGCATCCCGAAGGCTCACCCCCGTCCGGATGTGGACCGCCCCCTGAACATCCACCCCCCGGAGAACCCCCGCCGCCGCCCGGCTCCCCAGGGTGGACACTTGAAAGGGATTGGGCTCCTCGGCGGTAAACGAAACCACCTGCACCGGATGGCGCAACCGACATCCCACCTCCACCAGCCGCTGAACCACCTCCGTGGCCAGGACCAAACCCAGAGCGCCGTCAAACTGTCCGCCATTTGGCACGGTGTCGTGGTGCGAACCGAGCACCAGGGCGGGCAGGGTCTCCCGCCCCGGCAGCGTCCCCCACAGATTCGCCGCGGGGTCCACCCGCACCTCGAGACCCAGTACCTTGTGCCAGAGATCCCTCAGCCACTCCCTGGCCCCCAGCTCCGCCTCGGTGCCAAAGCCCCGAAACCACCCGCCGCCACTGGCCTCGGACCGGCCGAACCGGGCCAACTCCTCCAACCTCTGGGCAATCCGCCCGGAATTGACACCCTGTACGTCAAAACCCGCCGCCGATGTTCCCACACACAGCCCTCATTTCCCATAAGTCTCCAATCAAAAATTCCAATAAATGTGTTCTCCCTGCTCCAACGTTTCCACCCGGTTCAGCCGCTCTTCAATCCCGGGGATCCGCTTCGCCGTCTCCAGAAGAAGCAAGTTGAGCAGCACGATGGGCGCCCCGTACACATCAAAAATCGACGAGGTGGTCACCGGCACCGTGATCACCGGATCGGCAAATTGGGTAACGGGGGAGACGACGCGATCGGTGACGGCCGCGATGGAAAACCCGGCATCGTGCAACCGCTCCACATGGGAAAGGAGAATGTTCGGATATCGCGGAAAGGCGATGGTCACGATCTGCGTGCCCGCCGGATCCCTCAAGGGCAAACTGTTCCAGGCCGGCGTGTGGGGAAGAACCTCCTCGACCCCATCCCGCATTTTATTGAGCACATAGGTCATATAGGGGAGGAGCGTCGCCGACATCCGGGCGGACAAAAGCACCACCCGCGGCGCCGTGGCCAATTTGTCCGCCAGCCTCCGGAAGGCCTCCTGCTCCGCGACTTCCCTCAGTCCGGCGATATTGAGCTGTTCATTGGCAAGGATCTCTTCGTAGTCGTCCCGGTTCCCCCGGGTGGCGTATCGCAGGCGCTTGGGCGCCGTAATGTCCTCCCGGACCAATTTCTGCAACTCCCGGAGCAAATCGCTGTATCCGTGAAACCCCAGGGACATACAGAAACGGGAGACACTGGCCTGACTGACCTTGGCTTCCGCCGCCACCTCCCCGGCGGTCATAAAAGGAATTTCAAGATAATGGGTCGCAAAATAGTCCGCCAAATGCCGGTTGGTCTCGGATTCGCCCGCTGCGGCTCCGAGGCGTTGCAGGAAATCCTCCAAGCTTTTGAGATTCTGCAATTCTTTCATCCTACGCTCTCCCGATGAGTTGGATCACTCCGCTCGACGCGTCCAACCGAACGGCATCGCCGGTCTTGACCCGTTCATAAAAAGCGGCCTCCACCCGATCGACCATGGGCACGTCGAGAATGATGCAGGTCGCCACGAGGACGGTGTCCGGGTGCTGGACCACCACCGCTTTCGGGGCATTCCCCCGCATGGCCAACTGGTATAGCCCGTCGGTCTGGACGACGGAGCTCCCTTTCCCGCTGGGGAAGACCAAAATCTTCCCCGAGACGCTGACGCCGTGAAGACAGTGGCCGTCCTCGATGACCTTGCCCGTCTCCGGGTCGCACAGATAAAAGCAGATATCATCCTGGGAGAACAGAACTTCCCCGGATGCCACGCCCCCGGAGATTTTGTGGCACGCAAAGGTCTCCGCAGCTTGGGGTGCCGTCATGCGATCACCCCCTCGATCGCCGCCTGAACACAGGCCTCCAGGCTCCGGATCACAAAGTTCATCTGCCTGCGCTTCGTATAATAGGCGCATTTGGGCGATTCCGTGGCTCCGGTTTTACCCTCCAGGTGCTTCCAGATCGGCTGGTCCACGCAGGTGTCCTGAAGCACGTGCCCCCCCGCCCTCTCGATGACGTCCACCAGGCCCATCCGGGCCGCCACCTCCCGGGTATACGCCGAGGTGTTGATCCACAGCTCCACCCGCAGCTTCTTCCCCCGCACCAGCTCGGCGATGGTCTGCAGCTGGCGCAGGCTGAGGTGGGGGCAACCGAGAAGAACGAAATCCACCTGACCCGGGGCTTGGGAGATCTGTTCCCGAACCTCCAGCAAGTCCCGGTCTGTGACGGTCACGGTCTCCACGGGCTCCCGACCGCCCAAGGCCGCTTCCAAAGTCGGTGCCTCGGGGGTGAGGCCGACGATGTGAAACATGGGCACGGCCCCGGCGGTGTTCAACTCGGCACACAGGTTCATGAGTGCCTCCGGGGAGGCCGTATCGGGGATGCCCACGAATACCGGGATCCGGTGGCCGATCTTTTTCGGCACAGCGTATCCCAACAGTTGGTAGTCAAAATCACTCGACAACTCGGCCTTGACGTCCACCACGATTTGCCCCCGGCGGTTCTCAGCCAGAAGTAGCCCGTACTCCGGTACCCGGCCGGCCACCGCGGCGCACAGCGCGCTCTGGGCCGACTCCCGGTTGCTCCGGGCCCCGTAGACGGCGTTCACATAAGGGGTGGCGCTGGACTCGGAAAAGGCGACCACCTCTCCCTGACGCGGGATGTTGTCCAACAGGTAGGGGGTGCAGCTAAAATTCAACACCGCCCCGATGGCCCGATACGCCCGGTACGTCCGCTCCATCTGCTCCATATCCCCTGCTTCCAGAGCGGCGGCCTGGTTGAAATATTCCAGGTCAAAGCCCGGATTTACCGTTGGCGCCACCCGGCATCGCGCCCCCAGCCCGACCATGCGCTCGACAAACCACAGGTCCGCCTCCTGGTTGCTGAGCGCCACATGGGCTCGGCTGATGGGCACCATTCGCGGGGCGTCAAAAGCCTCGCCAATCCCCACCAAAACCCGCATGGCCAGGGCCGTCCCCTCGCCGAACTCGCCGTCCAGCATGGCCTGCTCCTCTGCAGTCAGCAACACCTGCACCCCTCCTCCACGGCTCGTGTAAATGGATTCATTCATGTTGTCCTATCAATTGGATGATCACATTCACATATTATCAGACTCGTCGGACGGCGTCAAGCGGCAGGAAGCCAAACACGATCAGACACCTTGGCCGGAATATTTTCTGACCATCATCCTGGAGGCGTACCGGCGATTTAAACAGCGGGTGGGCGCCGCGCAGGAGCACAAAATCGGGGGTGGAAACAGGCGCGGATCGAAGAAGTGGTGGACAGGTTTGTCGCGGATTTCACGATATCGGACGTGGAAGAACTTTGCTCGGGGGTCAGCCGGCCCACCATCATCGGAGTGCTGAGGCTGCATCCGCTGTATCGAGAAGGGCCGCAACGCCAGGTGGGGGGAATCTCGTGGTCACAACCGAGTGTTAAGCCAACGTAAAGACCTCTGGGGTTTCCGGGAATTATGCCGTGGCGGTACACTGGTGTTAGAGGCTAGGAAGTCGATCCTCACAGTGGGGGGATTTCGGTGGCAAAGCGAATCGGCATTCTTGGCACTAACCGGAGAAGTCCCGGGATTCGCAAAAGACCCTCGGCCGCACCGGAACGATTCACCGCGAGATCCCCCTCTTCTGCTCCCCTGCGCAAAAGACCCCGTGGGCATCAGCCCGGTCAATGGGAGCGGAATGTCCAACACGATCTCTCCCCCCTCCGCGATGGCGATGCCACGCTTCACAGATTCAGCAGCGCGCGCAGTCCCCTGCGGATCGTCTCCAGTTCCGTCGGGGCCAGCGTACCCAGGTACTCCACCGTCCGCTGTAGGTCGAGTGCTCGCACCTGGTCCAAGAGGATGGTCGATGGCCGACGAAGTCCGCCGGCGCCGGCCGGCAAGCGTGGGTAAAGCAGGGGATTCCTCCTGGCCCACTGCCCGGCGCTCGTCGTCGCAGGTGCAACGAGGACCACGCCAAAGCGGACGGGCTCCGGCGGCACGCCAAGCACGACAGCCGGGCGAACCCCCTCCTGCTCGTGTCCCGGCGGGACGTGCCCAGGCAGGTGAACCAAGAGAATGTCTCCTGGCTCGAGGCGGTCACCGATCATGCTTTCCGCCCTCAACCACAGGACCTACGCCCGGCACGTACCGCACCGGCTTTCCCTTCGGGCCTTCCGGTCCCCAGTCATAAGGTGGAAGTTCCCCGCCCAGGTCCGATTCCAGCCATGCGCCGTCCTCTTCCGTTGCCTCACGTTTTTTGGGCAGCTTCTCCCAAGGCACCACGAGGCTGCCCTTCACGCCCTCCAGCCCACGGCGTGCAGCCGCCGGATCCTCGAAAGACAAAGGTTCCTCTTCCTCGCCCTGGAGGAAAGCCTCCAAGTCCTTCTCACGCACCCGCCACAGGCGCCCGAGTTTGATCCCTCGCAGGCGCCCGGTCCGGAGCCATTCGTAGACTGTACGTTCAGCCACAACCAAGTGCTCAGCCACCTGCTCAGGAGTCAGCAGCTTCTCCATGCTTCTACACCTACCTACGTAGAAATATATGTCACTTCATGCTCTCAGACAACGTGTTCGCATATCAGGTGTAACGTAAAGACCTCTGGGGTTTACGGGAATTATGCCGTGGCGGTACACTGGTGTTAGAGGCTAGGAAGTCGATCCTCACAGTGGGGGGAATTCGGTGGCAAAGCGAATCGGCATTCTTGCGGCTGCGGCCTTGATCACCATCGGTCTCATCTACGTCATGACAGGCCCCTTTCGCGACAATCGAATCGTCACCGTGGCGGGCGACATCCTGTTGCCGATCCTATGGTTTGCCACCATAGGGATCTTGGGCGCTAACCGGAGAAGTCCCGGGATTCGCAAAACACCGGTGACCAACCGCGCCCCGGTTTCCGGGAGTGGCCGCACCCAGTCGAGTTCCCGCACCCACTCTCGGCCCGACTGGGGGACCGTCCCGAAAAGTCTGGATCTGCAAAAAGACACGCCCTTGGAACCTTTAGCGGAACGATTGGCCGCGTCCCTGGATCCGGCTTATGTGGAGAAGGTCAGAAATCGCTGCCTCAAAGATCACCCGGAGTGGACAGCCGAGGAATTCGATTGGGCCTTATTCGAGCTCAAACGCTTTTTCCTCATGTCGGCCATCCTCCGCTACACGCCCATGTACAGCCAGACGGTGGACGAAGTGTGGCACACCATGCTCCTGTTCACCCTGGAATACGAGGATTTTTGTACCCGATTTGCCGGCCGGATGATCCATCACGTCCCGAATCCCGAGCCCATCCTCAACCCCGGGGAGAGGGCGTGGTTCGATTGGACCTATCACCAAATCTTCCATCCGCTCCCCTACAGTTGGTTCGCATGGAACGGATTTTTCCGCTATCCTTTGCCCGCCGATCTCATTCAGGAGTTTGAGGAGAGCGAGTTTTCAGCCTTGCAGGAAAAATATTTCCGTCCGGACACTCCTTACGCCCATTGGCTGGTCAACGCCCTGCGGGACCAGATCAGCCAGGCAAAAATAAAGCTCGCCGAGAGTTCGGGAAGCACGAAGGGGCGCCGAACCGCCAAAAAATCGCCCATCCCAGCCCTGGCCGCCGGCGCCGCTTCGATGGTTTATTTTTCCTTGGCCGAACCGGAACAGTTCACCGCAAGAATGGCCTCCGCATCACCTGCGACGGCCGCCGCCGCCAAACGGGACCGCTCGGGCAGCGGCAGTTCCTGCGGAACCGGAGTGTACTACTGGGGGGATGGCGATTCCCACCACCACTCCCCGGGTCACAACGGCTCCTCTTGTGGCGGCAGTTCCTGCGGAAGCAGCTGCGGCAGCAGTTGCGGTGGCGGATGCGGAGGGAGTTGAGGAACAAGGCCGTGAAACACCCAAGGTACAGTTCAAGCAAACGCTTGAGCTATGCACCATGCCCTCGCGACCGCATGTGGAGGGAAATCCGAACCCAACGCAATTCAGAGATGCTGCGGGGTGACCAGTACATGGGATCACGCCGCACATGTAGACCCTGCTTCGGAGAGAACCGCCCTTGCCGCCGCCATGGTGCCGCGCACCACGGTTGCCGCCGGGGTGACCAGAACAAGTAAAGACCTGCGGATTTGATGGACAACCACACACCGGGTGTCTACCATCTCCACAGGCCCTGTTCCAGGAATGGCGCTCCGCTCGCGCCCTTGGCTTTATGGCCCTTTGCTCCTTCCCCGTGCAACAGCGACATCCAAAAAGAAAACTATGGTCGTAGGGAGCCGCGTAAGAGCCATTTTTCGTCAAGCAGCCAATTCCTCCAGAGACTTGCCGGGTTCGATGCGCCGGGTCGCAAGAATAACAAGGCCGGACA
>NZ_JAILZZ010000115.1:0-2325 GCF_023512215.1 Kyrpidia sp.
AAGGGATTTTCGAATCCTTAACGATTCATTCACCCGCCAATTTCGACACGCGGCTATAATCGTCCTTACCAAGTCTGTACGAGTTCAGGTCTTTGGAGAAGGTGACAAGATGCCTTGGGGGCCCCGATCATGGAAACAGGAGCTGTCCGCGTGGATTTGCGCCGGGCGGGAAGCGGTGCGGCGGAGGCGGGAGTTGTATGAAGAGGCGGTGCGGCGCCGGGAGCTGGAGCGGTTCATCCGGGACCGCAACATGGTGACACTGTTTCAGCCCATCATCCGTCTGGCCGACGGGGAGACCATTGGGTTTGAGGTGTTGAACCGGCCGCCGGTGAGCTCGTCGTTTCCAAATGCGGAGGCTTTTTACCACTATGTCGGGCAGTCTTCCCAGGTGTTCGCCGTGGAGCGCGGCTGCAGGGAGATGGCCCTGTGTCGGTTTGCGGAACAGGTCGAGGCGATGAGCGACCTCCGAAATGCCCTGATTTTCCTCAACATCCATCCCCATGTGATCGCCGATCCGTCTTTCCGGGCCGGGCACACCCTTCGCCTGGTCCAGGACTACGGATTTACTCCTTCCCAAATTGTGCTGGAATTGACCGAGCGCGGGGCGATTGAGGACTACGGCCGCTTCGCCCGACTGCTCTATCATTACCGGTCCCAAGGGTTTCGGGTGGCGGTGGACGATGCCGGGACCGGGTACAACAGCCTCCAGACCCTCGTCTGTTTACAGCCGGAGTTTCTTAAACTGGATCGTTTCCTGGTGCGGGGCATCGCCGACAATGCGGCGGCCAGGCGAATGGCGGCGCTGCTCCTGGACTACGCCCGGGAGTCGGGCACCCGGGTGATCGGCGAAGGGATCGAGACGGCGGAAGAGTTCGCCTGCCTCCGGGACATGGGCGTGGAGTTGGGACAAGGGTTCGCGACCGGGCGACCGGCGCCTCGGGCCATCCGTGGCAGGGTACCGACCACGGAGCCGGTGCGGGGGTTGGCGTGAGGGTTAACCTGCTAGGGAACGGCTGGCAAGACGTCGCGAACTTCGAACGTTTTTCATTGCAAATGTGTAAACGAGTATTGAATGTCTGTAAACCCTTGCGCTGTGCGTTTGGTAGGCGTGTTTTTCCACTTGGTACATATCATTTCCATTAGCCATTGTATAACTCACGTTGGCTCATGGGTCAAATTTTTTGGTCAAAACAGTTGAAGGCAGAGCTTTTCAGTGACATATCGCAGATTTATTTCTATAATAAAGCTGGAGTATGCCCAGGAGGCTCATAGGTATTTAGGTGTTCCTCGCTGATTCCAGTCAGTAAGCGAAACACCCGGGCGGAAACGTCGGTAAAGCGTCTAAGGTTGTAAGGGGTGCTGTGTGAGCGAAGGTTGGATACCCGAAGAGATTTTCGCTGGGACATGCCTAAGTTTTGCTGAGAACTGTCACCACGGTGTGGTATTCGGTTACAATATCCGAGAGCCGCTCGCGACACTCAAGGGTGAGGACTGAGATGAACAGTCGTGGTGTAATGTTGTTTGTTTTTATTGCCGGGAGGGACGTTTGCTGGCTATCTTGATTCGATGATGGTGGTGGTAATTGGGATCGGTTACCTGGGCCTTACAAAAGGTGTGACGTGTGCCCAGTGGGCCACCAAATCAGATTGCATGCGGGGCGAAGTCCGATCCAGAAGGCTTGGAATCTGGCCGGCATGAAAAAAGCTTCTAAAAATAGCAGTGCGTACAGTGTTCAATAGTACACTAAGAGGTGTCTTAAGGGCATGCCCACTTGCTTCAGTAGGTTTTTACGCCATGCACTTGTTCATAACGTGCTGGCCCTTTATGGCGTGAACATTGCCAATTACTTCTTCCCTCTTATCACTGTACCCTATTTGGCTCGAGTGTTGGGACCAGAGGAATGGGGTATGGTGGCTTTCGCCCAGGCTTTCGGACAATACATCAACTTAGTTGTAGAGTACGGGTTCGATCTTTCCGCGACTCGGGAGGTCGCACGGACTCGGGATTCTCTGGATAGACGTGCCGATCTTATTGCCGGGGTTCTGGGGGCAAAAGTGGTTCTCGCCTCAGTCGTGCTTGGGGTGGTCTTTGTCATTTGTCATTGGGTGCCGCCTTTTCAGGAGCACTCCAAGATTCTGTGGGCTGGGGTATTTTGGGCATTAGCGATGGCTTTTACATTGCGGTGGTACTTTCAGGGTCTGGAACGGATGCGTTTGGTGGCCGTTTTGGACGTGAGCGCCAAGGCACTGGCCGTTTTAGGAATTTTACTTTTGGTCAGGGGGCCGGAAGATGGCTGGAAGGTGCTTGTTCTGCAAGGTGCAGGCT